>CALVUL010000119.1 GCA_944363555.1 uncultured Clostridia bacterium | reverse complement strand
TACCTTCGATAATTATGTTTTTCACACTTTCCACAATTAATTTTGTATTACTTTTTTCTTTTACTTCTTTGCTTATTTTATTATAAGCATGCATTACTGTTGAATGGTCACGTCCTCCAAAGTCAGTCCCTATCTGTGGAAAAGACATATTTGCTATTTCTCTACATAGGTACATTGCTATTTGTCTTGGAAATGCTATGTCATTTGATCTTTTGTTTCCTGCTAATTCTTCTTTATCTATACTAAAATATTTGGCCACGGTTTCTTTTATAAAGTCACATGATATTACTTTTTCACTTTCGTATTTAAATTCATTTATTATATTTTCGGCTAGTTCTATTGTTATAGGACTATGTGTTAATGAGGCTCTAGCTACTATTTTATTTAATACACCTTCTAGTTCTCTAATGTTAGAGTCTATTTTGTTTGCTATGTCTGCTAATATTGAATCGTCTATTATTATGTTTTCGTCTTGTGCTTTTTTTCTTAATATTGCTAGACGTGTTTCATAGTCAGGACATGATATATCTGCTAGTAGTCCCCATTCAAATCTAGATTTTAAACGATCTTCTAAAAATTGAATATCTCTTGGTGGTTTATCACTAGAGATTATAATTTGTTTTCCTTCTTCTCTTAATGCGTTAAATGTGTGGAAAAATTCTTCTTGAACTCTGTCTTTTCCAGCTATGAACTGAATGTCATCAATAAGAAGTACGTCTATATTTCTATAGATATTACGAAACATTTCTGTTTTGTTGTCTTTTATTGAATTGATTAATTGGTTTGTGAATTTCTCTGATGTAACATATAGAACGTTTGATTTATCATCTTTTTCAACGATTCTATTTCCTATTGCATGCATTAAGTGGGTTTTGCCTAATCCTACACCACCATAAAGGAATAGTGGATTATAAGATTTACCTGGTTCATTTCCTACTGCTAATGCTGCTGCATGTGCAAATCTGTTATTGTTTCCTACGACGAATGTTTCAAATGTGTATTTTGGATTTAATGTAGCATGATTTGTCTCTATTTCTGAATCTGGAATGTTTGATGTTTGATTTTTTATGATGTTTTCAGAATCATCTTGTTTTGATAAATCTACTACAGAAAAAGTCCAATCTTTGTTTGTGTGGTATCTTAAAGTATTAAATATTAGACTTCTGAATTTGTTTTCAATGAAATCTTTTTGATATTCTGATACTGTTGTAAAAACTATGTTGTCACCTTCAATACTTTTGATTCCTAATGGATTAATCCAGGTGTCGTAAGAGATTGTTGATACTTCTTCTTTTAGTGAATCTTTTATTTTGGTTAAAAGTTCATCTTTGTCAATCCCCATCTTTTTTTCTTCCTTTCTTTTTATATTTATCCACAAAGTTATCCACAGGTGTTGATAATTTTGTAATATGATTGTAAAAAAAGCCTTTTTTTTGCGAACAGAATTTTATTGGTTTTCCTAGAAAAATCGGTCTTTTTTTGTACTTCCCTATAATAACAAATTATTTATAGTTTCGTCAATATAATTGTGGAAAATTTTTTAAAATTGTGGATAATTATAAAAAAAACTGTGGATAACTTTTGTTTTTTACAAAAATATTACAAAAAAATTTTGCAAATATTATTAATTTTTTAAATTTCGCTTGACAACTTGTTTATTTTTACTGTATAATCGATATACTTGATATTTTGCGTAAAAAAATTCTTACAAGGAATTTTAGTAATATATAAATAACAGTAGGAGGTGCTAATTATGAAAAGAACTTTTCAACCAAAAAATAGACAAGAAAAAAGAGAACATGGATTTATGAAAAGAATGAAAACAAGAGCTGGAAGAAATGTATTAAAAGCTAGAAGATTAAAGGGTAGAAAAAAATTAAGTGCATAGTTTTTTAATGTATAAGAGAGGGAACTATTATAGAAAAATTATGATTATTTATAATAATTTTTAATTTATTTTATCTGTAATTTAGTGTCTCTCTATGATTTTTTTCATTCAAATTTTGATATTTGAAGGGAAGAAAAATAATGAAAAATACAAAAATGTTAAAAAAGAATTATGAATTTAAAAGAGTTTTATCAAAAGGTATTTATTATTCTGGAGATGATTTAGAGGCTTTTATATTAAAGAACAATAAGAAAAATATCAATTTTTTAGGTTTAGCTATTAGTGTAAAAGTAGGAAAAGCTGTAAAAAGAAATCATTTAAAAAGATTAATAAGAGAAAATTATTATTTTTACGAAAATCATATAAATTTGGGATATAGTATAGTTTTTCTTTTAAAGAAAAAGTCCAAAGTAGAAGATGTTGATTTTTATTCGATAAAAAATGATATGAAAAATATTTTTGATAAAGCAAATTTGTTAAAAAGGGAAATAATATGAAGAAAATACTAGTTGGTTTAATTAATTGGTATCAAAAAAGCATATCAAAAATTTTAGCAAGTAGGAATGTTCATTGTAAATATTATCCATCTTGTTCAGAATATACAAAACAAGCTATTGAAAAATACGGAGTTTTGAAGGGTTCTGGATTAGGTTTATGGAGAATTATTAGGTGTAATCCTTTTTCTAAAGGAGGGTATGATCCTCTAAAATAAAATTGGGAGGAAATTGAATGTTTAGTTTTTTTGCCAACATATTTGGTTATCTATTAAATTTTATTTATCATTTTGTAAATAATTATGGTTTGGCTATGATTTTGTTTACTTTGGTAATTAAAATTTTAATGTTGCCACTTTCTATAAAGCAACAAAGGATGTTAAAGAAAAGTAATAAAATGCAGGAAAAATTAAAAGTTTTGCAATTTAAGTATAAAAACAATCCAGAAAAGCTAAATCAAGAAATGATGAATTTATACAAAGAAGAAAAAATGAATCCTTTTGGAGGATGTTTAAGTTCAATTGTTCAATTTATTCTATTAATTTCAATTTTTTACATGGTAAGAAGTCCATTAACATATATGAAGAAGATGGATACAGAGGTTTTAAATACTTATGTTCAACAATTGAAAGATGATGGAAAAACAATAAGTGCTGCATATCCAGAAATTGATTTATTAAGAGAATCAACATATTTAGCAGAAAATAATCCTGAAGATGAAAATGCAAAAAATTTAGCTTTAAATATGAATTTTCTAGGTTTAGATTTGAGTAAAATTCCTCAACAAAATTTAAGTGATTGGACTGTTTATATAATACCAGTATTGTATATTTTATCTAGTTTTGTTTCAATCAAAATTAATTCAAATATGCAATCAAAGGCTAAAGGTGAAAAATCTGATGTTATAGATGTTACAGAAAATAAAAAGGATAAAGAAAAGGCAGAAAAAGAAAGTGAGTCAAAAGATTTAGTAAAAGTAGAGAATGAAGAAGAAGAATTTGATGCTATGGCTCAAACTAATAAGATGATGTCTTGGATGGTTCCTAT
>CALVUL010000118.1 GCA_944363555.1 uncultured Clostridia bacterium | reverse complement strand
GCGTGCGTTTATCCAAAAGCATGCATTCCATAAATGTTCCTCCGTTCATTCGTTAGCGTTATGATAACATATATGAATAGATAAGCATTTGAGAATTTTTGTCTTTTTTTGCGTTAATTCGTCGTTTCCTTTGCTTTCGAACCCTCACTTTGAAGTAAAAATTTAGTTGTTTGTTTTTTAGTTGGTTATCTTATAATTTAAATCCTATCGGATTGCGTTCTTCTATATTATTTAATTGTCGAGTATATTTACAATATGGAAAACTGTGACAACCAATAAATTTCCCGTTTTTTCCGTTACGAACGACTAAAAAATCGCCGCAATCAGGGCAACGGTTATTTATGAAAACTGCTTTTAAATCGTTTATTGTATATCTACAATACGGAAAATTAGAACAGCCGTAAAACGATTTTCCGTCTTTTCCTTTATGCAAAACGAGTTTTCCCGATTCACAATACGGGCATAAAACATCGTCGGGCATTTCCTTAAAGAATAGTTCAAGATTTTCAATTTTTACCCTATCTTCAATTTCCTGCACAAAAACAGACGGTTTATTTTTGTCGCTGAGAATATATACAATAGAACGAGTTCTCGTCAACGCCACATAAAACAAGCGGCGTTCTTCGGCATATTCATAGTTGCTCTTATCTACGAGAACTAAATCCAATAATCGGTCATCTTCCATTTTATTCGGAAAACCGTTTTTTGCATTTTCACCGCTAATCAGTATAACAAAATCGCACTCCAACCCTTTAGATTGATGTACAGTTTTATAAGTTAAACTCATCTGCGAAAATTCGTCAAAATATAATTTTCCGCTTTTATCAATCCGCCCGTAGTTCTCTATAATACATTTAATATCGTTTCGATTTCTTCCGAGAACCAACACGCTCGCTCTCGGATCTGTTTTTGCGATATTTTGCAAGACCTTTTTAAAAGCGGCAGCGCGATTGTTATTATGATATATAATTCGAACGGGCAAATCCTGATGTTTGTTTGATTGAATATGTTTTTTATACTGCTCGGGATTCGCTGTAATAAAAGGTTCAACAACGGCTTGTAATTCCGCAGAATTGCGATGGGTTATTGTTATATAATTCAATTTTGCATCTTTAAAATACTGTGAAAAATTTAAAAATACGCCTATATCACAACCCGTAAAACGATAAATGGCCTGCCAATCATCCCCTGCCGCAAATAATTTAGAATCGCCGTGTTCAATAATTTTTTGCAAAAAACGCGTTCTGCTTTGCGATATATCTTGAAATTCGTCAACAATAATGTATTTATAACGATAATCTCCCATTTTCTCAATAGCATGCATCGATTGTAATATCATATCGTCAAAATCTATTTTATTCTCAGACCGCAATGCTTTGATATAATACTCGTAAATGCCTTTACATATATCAAGAAACAATTTCGCCCTCTGATTATTATATTCTGAACCGAGAGGGCGGCTTTTGAGCAATTCAAAACTTTCGGAATCCGAATATTGCGATTTATATAAACTTAAAAATGTAGAAATTAAATTCAATAAGGAAACAAATTCTTGTCCTAAATAAATTTTATTTAATGCGTCAAGAATTTCAGTTTGACCTAATGGCTTAAATTCTACGTTATATTGTTTTAATCGTTTCTGTAAATTTGAAAATATTGCTCCGTTTTTAAATTCATAAGAATATGTTTCAATACAAACCGTTCGATTTTGACGATGAATCTGACGTTTCCATTGAATACTTTCAATATATTTTGTTCCTTCTTCTAATGAATATTGCGGGGTTTTTTCGTTTTCGTCAATGCCGTAATGCTCCAAATAAATATCATAATCGGTCAAGTAAAAATCGGGGGTATATTGACGTTTTTCCAACGTAGCGGTATCTATTTTATATGTTCGTTCATATTCATAATTGATTCCGTTTATAAATAAAAAATTTGCAATGACCAATTCTTCATAACTTTTAACATATTCGTTCTGAATCGTTTCGTATCGCTCGATGTCATTGCTTAACAATTTTAATTTGTCTTTTAAAGTGCGAAAATCCGCTGTTTTTAAATCTTCAAACTTTTCCCCGTCCGTTTTATAATGCTTTAATTCGTTGTTTGTATATAAATATAAAGTAAAATAGCGAAAAACAGCATTTGCCGCCTCAGAATTTTTAGACAATTCTTCGTTAAAATATCTACGAATATGGGCGTCCAACTGATTTTCCACCGCCCTTTTGCCCCCATACGCACGATTTAAAATTTCCAAACCGAAAGAGTGGAAAGTTTTAACTTTTAAATTGGCATTGATGGGTTTTATTCTATCAGCAAGGTCGGTTGCGGAATCTTTTGAATAAGATAACAATAAAATCTCATCTTCTCTTGCTTTTTTGGTTTCCAACAACCATTTTACTTTGCCGCATATCGTTAAAGTTTTCCCTGCCCCTGCTCCCGCAATCGTCAAATTCGATTTTGCATCGCATAAAATTGCACGCCGTTGTTCTTCCCCCAAACTCTTACCGTTTATATCGTCGAATAACGATTCTCTTAAATGATTTTTGATAAATTGCTCGTTGTGTCTTTCAATGATTTTATCGTCCAACTGCGGGATATTATAATATTTAGATCCGAAAGTTTTTATTTTTTCGAGTATATTTTTTGCCGGAGCAAGAATCGATCGTTCCATTTCCCCGTCGATATAAGTATCGCCGAAAGAATAAGAAATCGCCTCAAAATCTTTAATTAAACTATATTGTTCCGCTATCTTTGCATAATCGTTTAAAATTTCGCCTATATCTCTCATATACCGAAGATATTGACTTTTTTCCGTAAAACTATCCGGAATCGTGTATTCTCCGATTTCTAAAACGATTTGATTATAAGAACGAATTTGCTCTAAACTATACTCGTCTATGTGCGATATTATTTTTTGTATGTTGTGATTTTTAACAATATCGTCGAATTGATTTTTTAAATCGCAAATCTTTAAATTATGTCGATTGATTTTTTTAACCGTTTCATCAAAAGAATTGACTAGATCAATATACTTTTTTTGCCCGCGCAATTCGTTTACGCAAAATAACATATTTTCACTTAATTGAATATTTTCAAAAATATAAAAATTCGCATTTATCTTCAAACTTTCCTTCTTTAACTTTTTAGCCAATTTATTCAGACGGAAATACCCCGATATTCTTCGAAAAACGCACACGCCTTTATTTTCCCCTCGTAATTTTAATTAACTGATATTTTATCACAAACATTATTAAAACGCAACTTGAATTTTTATAATCGGCAAATATCCGGATTTGAACCGATAAAATTTTACCCGTTTCCGCGCTGCGCGGGCGGTTTGCCGTTTCCGGCATAAAACGGCAGTTTTGCGCATATATTCTTTTAGGTCTTAAAAGGAGGTGTTGCCATGTCAAACGAAAATCTGGTGCTTTGGGGGCTGATTTTTCTTCTGTTTTACAACAAAACGATTAACCTCACGCAAGCGCTGCTGCTCGCCGCGCTCTTCACCGCGGGATCGTGCGGCAATTACGGGAACGGCTGCGGCTGCCCGAATACGGCGAACGCCTGACAGACTCGGAAAAGGCGCGCTTTTGCAGCGCGCCTTTTCTGTTTGCGGTTTACTTTATCCGGCGTTTTTTCCGTACAAGAAAAGCGGCGCGCATTTTCGCACGCCGCATCGTTTTTCTCTTTTCTTATTCGCCTTTGAAAGGGAGCAGATCGGTGATCCGCGCGCGTTTCACGGCGGTGGCAAGCACGCGCTGGTGCTTGGCGCAAACGCCGGTCATCCTGCGCGGCAGGATCTT
>CALVUL010000117.1 GCA_944363555.1 uncultured Clostridia bacterium | reverse complement strand
TTCGATTTTCGCCTTGCCGCCGTTTAACTGCTCGTTGAGTTTTTCGATGAGCAGAAACGATTCGTCCAGCCGTTCGCCGTCTATGTCGTAAAGTGCGATAACGCTGTCGCTTAAACTTTCGCAAAGCAGCGTATCGCCCAAAATATTTTTGCAAAATACCGTGCTGCCCGCCCCGATAAAACAGATTTTTTTCATAAATTCCCTCCTGAAAACCGAAATTTATGCTTTTATTTTACCACCTGTTTCCGGAAAAAGCCATTGACTTTTGTGCAATAAACATGTTAAAATGTAACTATTAAACGAGGAGCAAAGAATTTTTCCGTGAACGACGTCTCCATCCCCGTAAAATACCCGCGCGACCCCGACGGCGGAAACGCGCCCAAGGTCTTTATTGACATCAACCCGCTGGCGATCGGTTACGAACGGTGCGAAAAAGGGCACGCTTTCGGTCCCGCCATACGCACCTATTATCTGATCCACTTCGTTGCAAAAGGCACCGGCACGCTTTACGCCGGCAACGCGGCGTGGAAAGTGAACGCCGGTGAACTGTTCGTCATCTACCCCGACGAAGTTACGACTTACGCCGCCGATTTAAACGACCCGTGGACGTACGGCTGGCTGGGCTTTTCCGGCAGATACGCAAAACGGTTCTGCACGCCGGAAGAACGGGTGTACAAAGTTTCCGATCTGTATTTCAACAAGATCAAAGAACTTGCGGACAACGCCCGTTCGGCGGACGCGGATTACCTGATTTCCCTGATCTACCGGCTGATCTTCGAACTCTTCGGCGGGGAAAACGCCGCCGACAGCGCGGAAACGGTAAAAAACTACATCGACAACAACTATATGAAGGACGTTACCGTGGAACAGATCGCCCGCACCGTCTATCTGGACAGGCGGTATCTCGGCAGGATCTTCAAGCAAAAAACCGGCTGCACCGTTCGGGATTATCTGATTTCCGTACGGATGGAAAACGCCGCGAAATTCTTGCGCGCGGGCTATTCCGTAACGCAGTGCGCCAATATGTGCGGTTACCGCGACGCGTTCAACTTTTCCAAGATGTTCAAAAAACATTTTTCGGTTTCGCCGAAACACTACCGAAAATCCCTCTGAGCGTTCGGGCGCGTATTTTTTCGCGGCGCGGGCAATATACTGTAGCGTGAAACAAGCCGTGATCCGACACAAAAACGCCATCCTTTCCCTCCTCGTCGCGCTGGCGATGGCGCTTTTCGCCTTCTCTTCCGAAACCTACGCCGCCGCGACCCTCGACGGCATCAAACTCTGGGCGTTCAACATCGTGCCGAGCGTTTTCCCCTATTTCGTGCTCACCGCGCTTCTGACCGCGCTGGGCAGCGCGGCGCGCCTTGCCGCGAAATGCGCCGCGCTGACGCGGCGGCTGTTCGGCTGCGGCGGTCTGAGCGGCTACGCCTTCTTCGTGGCGGCGGTATCGGGCTACCCGAGCGGCAGCAAGATCGCCGCCGAACTGTACGTTAAAGGGCTCGTTTCCTATACAGACGCCTATAAGATGAGCGGATTCTGCTCCCTGTCCTCCCCCCTTTTCATTCTGGGGACGGCGGGCGCGATGCTTTTAAAAGACCGCGCGGCGGGGCTTGCGATCCTGTGCGCGCATCTTTTTTCCGTGATCTTTACCGGATTTCTCCTCCGCGGAAAAAGGCAAAGCGCCGCCGAATCATACCGCCCGCTCCCCGCAACAAACAGCGCAGACAATCTTTTATACGAAGCGGTGTACGACAGCGTGATCTCCCTGCTGGTCCTCGGCGGCATCGTAACGATCTGTTTCGTGCTCATCCGCATGCTGGAAAACTGCGGCGCCTTCTTTCTGCCCGTAAAGTTTTTTACGCTTCTTTTCGGCGAGGAGACCCTTGCCCGCGGGTTCGTTTACGGGCTGGTGGAATGCACGACGGGCGTCGGCTTTGCGGCGAATTCCCTTTCGCCGCTGAAAATACCCGCCGTCGGATTTCTGATTTCCTTCGGCGGGCTTTCGGTGATGGCGCAGTCCCTCGTGTTTTTGAAAAAAGCGAAAATAAAAACCGCGCGCTTTTTCCTTTCCAAATTTCTGCACGCGGCGTTTACCTTTCTTATTTTGTTTTCCCTTTCTTTTTTAACGCCGCTATGACGTCCTGCACGATCTCCTTCGGCACATAGGGAGATATATCCGCGCCGGCGGCGATGAGCATGCGGATCGACGTGGAAGAAATGTGCGTTTTACTCAGCGAAGCGGGCAGATACACCGTGATGAGTTCGGGATACATTTCCTGATTGTAATAGAACATATTGGTTTCGTACTTGAAATCCTCCGCGTTCCTGATGCCGCGCACGTTGACGGCGATGTTCCTTTCCCGCATGAAATCGACGAGCAGCCCGTCGGAATGCTCCACCACCACGTTGTCGTAGCCTTTGAAGATCTTTTTAATGAACGCCGCCCTCGTCTCGCCGTCGAAAAGCGGCGTCTTTTCGTGGTTGTTGAGCACGGCGATATGCACCCTGTCGAACATTTTCAGGCATTTTTCCGCAACGTCCTTATGCCCCACGGTAAAGGGATCGAAGGTTCCGGCAAACACGCATTCTCTCATCGTCATTCTCCTTTCGCCTTAAAAAAGGTCAGCACCGCCCGCCCGTACCGCCGCTCGTCGCTGACGGCAAGGAAGGGGATCTCCCCCGCGAAGGGCTCTTCGTGCTCGTACACCGCCACGCCGCCTTCCGCGAGCAAGCCTCTTTCCCCGATGATCTCCAGCGCCCTTTTCCCGCTTTCGGAAGCGTAAGGGGGGTCCAGAAAGATCACGTCGAATTTCTCCTGCGTGCGGGCGAGAAAATCCTCCGCGCGGCAGCGCAGCACCTTCGCCGCGATGCCGAGGCGGGCGAAATTCTCTTCCGCGACCTTCGCGCTCTTTTCGTCGCAGTCCAAAAACGCGCTTTCCGC
Organism: uncultured Clostridia bacterium; assembly: GCA_944363555.1. Taxonomy (GTDB): domain Bacteria; phylum Bacillota; class Clostridia; order Christensenellales; family Borkfalkiaceae; genus UMGS775. The sequence continues at coordinate 7,754 of CALVUL010000117.1, read as the reverse complement.
CCCGCGGGAGATCGCCTCTATGCCCACCGCGCCGCTGCCGCAGAACGCGTCCAGAAAGCGCGCGCCCGCGGGGATGCGGAGGATGTTGAACAGGCTTTCCCTCGTCCTGTCCGCCGTGGGGCGGATCTTCGTCCCGTCGACGGCGGCGAGTTTTCTCGAACGGAATTTTCCGCCGATGATCCTCATTTTTTCTTCGCCTTTTTCGCCTTGCGGCGCTTGTTGTATTTCGCGTTCTCGCGCACCACTTCTTCCACGGGTTTTTCGCCCATCTTGCGCCCGCCGTGCCCGTAGATGGCGGCGTTGGTCCGCTTGATGCGGTCGTTTTGTTTTTTCACCTTGCCCGCGCCCGCCGAATAGGCGATGTGGGTTAAAAGGACGTTGATCACCGCCGCGTACAGCGACCAATAAACGCTCGCCTCGGCCGAAAACAGGCTGCGCAGCGGCAGGAAAAACGCGCCGTACGTGAAGCCCACGGCGGTAATGACGGAGGAACTTTCCGACCCGCAGAGATCCAAGATCGCCTGAATCAGCAGCAGGATGAAAAGGGGCGCGGAGGCGAACAGCCCGATGTACACCCCTTTGTATCTGCCGTATTCCGAAACGCGGTCGAAATCGTAATAATCGCCCGTTTCCATGATCACGCGGCGCTTGATGTCGTTGGAATGTTTGAGTTTCGCGGCGGTCTCTCCGCTTTTAAAAATCATCATGAACACGACGACGCCGTATAAGCCGAGATTGAGCACGAACAGTATGCCCTGCAGCCACAGGAGGGGGTTCACCCCCGTTTCTTCGGCTTGTTCCGCGCCGATCATCGTGATCGCAATGGCGGTAACCATCGTCAGGATGGTGTACACCCAGATCACCCACGTCTCTTTTAAAAGATACTTAAACGTTTTCAACTTGCCTTTTCTCCGTTCCTTTTTCCGTTACCGCGTAATCCAGCGGAACGTCGCCGCCGTCGGTTTCGAAATTCTTTTTATACCGCTGCGCGGCGAAACACACGCCGATCTTCACGCACGCGTGCTCCGCGAAAAACCGGTCGTAATACCCCTTTCCGTATCCCACGCGGTGAAGGGACTTGTCCACCGCCAGAAGGGGCGTAATGCACACGTCGATCTTTTCCGCCTCGACGGTGTCTTTCGGTTCGGCGATGCCGTAAGCGTTGAGCGCCATCCCGCCGGAGATCTTCACCGCGAGCATCCTGCCGCCGACGATTTTCGGCACATACACCTTTTTGCCGAGATTGTACAGACGGGAAATGATGTTCGCCGTGGAAACCTCGCTTTTGAAACTCAGATACACGAAATAGTGTTCGTGCGCGGTAAAATTCTCCAAAGCGAAGAGGTTTTCTTCGATCTTCGCCTGCGCCGCCTGCCGTTCGGAAGGGAGCAGCCTGTCCCTTTTGGCGGAAAATTTCCGCCGCGCTCTCTTTTTCTTCATCGCAGATACACCCTTTCGCAGCGGTTGGCCGCGGCGCACAGAAGTTCGTATACGATCGTGCCGTTTTCCCGCGCCGTACGCTGCGCGTCTTGCAGCACGTCGATCTTTTCAAACGCGCCTTCCGCCGCCGAAAGATCCATGCAGCGGTTGTTGAGGAGCCTTCCGCTCTTTCTTCTGGGCAGCCCGTCGGCATAACCGTAGCGGAACACGCTCGCCGTGCAGTCCCTTTCCAGCGGCGCCGCGCCGTACAGAACGCGCTCGCCCGCTTTCAGGGAGCGGACGGCGACGGTCGGCGCGAATACCGACATCGCCGGTTTCACCGCGACGGCGTCGCTTTCAAACGGCTTGTAGCCGTAAAGCAGAATGCCGATGCGGCACATATCGAAATGCTCGCCCGCCAAATACCCGCCGCTGGCGGAAATGTGCGCGATAATATCTTTATTATACGCTTTCACGCGGCGATATGCAAGCAAAAACGCGCTGCGTTGCGCCGAAAGCGCCGCTTTTTCTTCCGGAGCGAAGAAATGCGAGTATATCCCCTCGAGTTTCACGCCCCGATACCTGCCGAACGCGGCGGCGAGTTCTTCCGCCCCGTTTACGTTTACGCCGAGGCGGTTCATCCCCGTATTGACCTTGATGTGGGCGGAAACCGTTGTCTGCCGTTCCAGCGCGGCGGCGGACAAGGCGGCAAGGGTCTTTTCGCAAGAAACGCTCGCCGTAAGGTTGTAACGGGCGAAAAGCGGCGCGTCGCCCGCGAAGGGCTCCACGAGCACCAGAATCGGCTTGTCTATCCCCGCCCGCCGCAGGCGCACCCCCTCCTCCGCCAGCGCGACGGAAAAGGAATCGGCGAGGTCGTAAAGGGCGTTGGCGCATTCCGCGTCCCCGTGCCCGTAGGCGTTGGCTTTGACGACGGCGTTGAAGCGCGCCCCGTCTTTGAGCCCCGCTTTGACGGCGCGGGCGTTTTTCCGCAGCGTTCTTAAATCGACGACGGCTTTGTTCAGCATATCCTCATTATATGCGGCGGATAAAAAAAGCGGCACAGCCGTTTGCCGAAACTTGCCTTTCCCGCAAAAACGGCGTATAATGAAAGCGGCGAAAAGGAGGCCGGCATTATGAACAACCGAAAAGAACGACAAAAAGTCATACGGGAACTTCTCGACGTTACCGACAGGGAATTTACCGACGAACAGCTGATCCGCGAACTGACGGAAACCAAGATCACTCAAAAAACCGAAAGGGCGGAAAAACTTTCCTTCGGGCAGAAAGCGGCGGACGCCGTGGCGCGTTTCGCCGGAAGCTGGGCTTTTATATTCAGTTTTATCGGCGTGATGGCGGTTTGGATGATCGTCAACACGCTGCTTGCGGCAAACGCCTTCGACGGCTATCCTTTTATCCTGCTGAATCTCGTTTTGTCGTGCATCGCCGCCGTACAGGCGCCGCTCATCATGATGAGCCAGAACCGCAGGGAAACCAAAGACCGCGCCCGCGCGGAAAACGACTACCGCGTCAACCTGAAAAGCGAACTCATCATCGACGAACTCTATAAAAAACTCGAAAGGATCGAAGAAAACCAGAAAAAACTGCTGCGCGAACGGGAAAAGAACGCCGCCGCGGCGGAAGAACAAAGCCGTCCCCGCGAAGAAGGCGCGCCGCCCGCCGAAAAATAAGCGGCTTTTCCGGCTCGGTTCGCGGCGCGATAAATAAACGGCGGCGCGAAGGGGAGTAAGGGGCAAAAACGCGGCGTTTTCTGTTAAGCCGTTTTGCTTTCCGCGCGGCAACCGCGCGCCCGCCCGCGCAACGCGCCGTCTTTTTACGCCGCGAAGGCGCGACAAACGGCGGAAACATAAACGTTTCCGCCGCCGATTTTACGATTATTCAGTTTTACACTGCCTTGCGGGATTCCCCGCGGCTGACTGAAACGAAACCGCCCGCGTTCTTTTTCTGTGTTTTTCGCCAAAGCCCTGCCTGAGCGTTCCGATCGCTTTCAAAGCCGTTTTTATCGCCGCGCTTTTACCGCGCTTTCCGAACACCCGCCGCGCGGAATTCACAACTTTTCCGCACGGGATCTTCGGCGCGCTTTTTCGCGCCTCCCGTAAAAACGAGATCCCTACGCCCGCTTTCAGCGTACAGCAACGACTGCCGCATGTGCGGCGCAACGCCCTGTGCGCAAAAGCCTTGCGCTTATCGGCTCCTCTGTTTTCCGATATTGTCCCTGTTTCGGCGTTGTGGCACGCAACCGATTCCGTTTTCCGCGTCCGAAATTTTTGCCGCACGATCCCGATAGCGGATTACGCCCTGCGCGCAGCGGCGGGAAAAACATTCCGCATTTTCCCCAGCCGCCCCTTTTCCGAACGACTTTTTTTTAAGAAATATCCGAACGTACAGTCGGGCTGAATTTTTCCTTACGTTTTAAGCACCCGAAAAACTCACGAGATCGAGCCTGCACGCTCTGTTTGGGTTTGATTCATCGGACTACCCTCCCCGTTGACGGCTTTTGTGCCGTTTTCCTATGTTCACCTGTATTATAACCGATGAAAAGCCATTTGTCAATACCCTTTTTAAAAATTTTTGTAAATTTTTTTCGTTTTCTGTGATTTACTTACGTTTTTCGGGGTATTTCCCGTATCTGTGCGCCGTTTCCACGAAGATTTTGATGTTTTCCGGCTTGCTTTCCCGCGGGAGATCGTCCCCCGAGCCGAGCAGAAATCCGCCGCCCGCCATACCCTGTTTAAGGACTTCGGCGGTCTCTTTTTCCATTTCCTCAGGCGTGCCGCTCACGAAGGTCAGCGTGTTGACCCCGCCTTTTAAGCACACCCTGCCGCCGACGCGCTTTTTCGCGTCCGCAACCGAAACGCCGCCCAGCGGGTCGAGCGGTTCGATGCAGTTCACCCCCGTTTCCGCCATCATCTCGAAAAGCGGCGCGGAATTGCCGCAGATATGCAGGTATACGTCCGCCCCCAGCCGGCGGAACTCCGCCGCCGCGCGCTGATAGCAGGGCAGGCAGAATTCGCGGAATATATCGGGGGAAATGACAGAACAGCTGCTCCACGCGTCCCCGATATAAATGCCGTCTGCCCCCGCCTCGACGATCGCTTTGCCGATCTCGATCGACTGATCCGTGAGAAAATCCATGATTCCGCGCACGAGGATGGGATCGTCGTAAAGATCGTACATCGCCTGCGCGGACCCGCGCATGTTGACCAGTCCGTTCATGGTGAACCCCGCCGCGTGGCTCGAAACGTACGCGTCGTCGCCGAAGCGTTTTTTCAGCCGTTCGAGTTCGTAAAGCCAGCCGTTGTCCTTATAATCCTTCACCGTTTCATAGGTCAGTTTCTTTACGTCCTCAACGCTGTTTACCGCGGGCAGGTGCGGCGGAGAAACGGGAACGGGATAATTGTCCTCGAAAAGTTCGAGCGACTTCACGCCGCCGTCGTAAAGATACCTCCTTCCGTTTTCTTCCTTCACGCAAAAAGATCTGCCGTGCATGAGGGGCGGGCCCATGGGCGCCTCGAACCCGTCGAACCCGTATTCCCGCACCGCCATTTCCAGAAGGTCGAATTTCAGCCGCGGAAAGGCGGCAGTCTGCCACAGCGGCACGCCGTAGCGGTATGTGGTGTGCATATCCGTGATAACGGGGAACACCGGTACCCTGTCCGGCACGCCGCCGTTCATGGCGATCTTGACTCTTTCTCTGCCCGTCATGTTAAACCTCTTCGTATTTGCCGTATTTTACCGTCGCGCAGTACATGGCGAGAATCTTTTTCAAATCCATGCCCGGCGGCACGTTGTTGCCTTCCCGCATGACAAAGCGGCGGGTGTAGGGCTTCACTTCCTCGATGATGCGCCTGACTTCCGCCTCGATTTCCGCCTCGTTATGGCTTTGCAAAAACGCCACGGAAGGCCCGCCCATGATCGTGGTTTCGGGGCCCAGCGTTTTGCAAAGTTCGCCGTGCTTTACGGGGAAACCCGTATCGAAACTGCGGCACCGCAATTGCTTTTGAATGACGGGATAATGCCGCGTGGCGTCGCCGCAAAGGTGAATATCGAGCGCGCCGTTTTCGGTGAGCAGTTCGTCCACCATGCGCTTATGGCGGGGCAGAACGAGTTGTTCGTACATATCCGTCGACAAAAGCGCGATGCTGTCGTCCGCCATGAACCAGCCGTCGAGTTTCTGCGGCACGCCCCACGCTTTGCGGAAGGCTTTCACGCGGGCGATAATCGCCACCGCCAGAAAATCGAGGAGCCGCCCGATATATTCCGGCTCTTCGTAAATGAGCACGCAAACCTCCGTGGTGCCGAGAAGTTCGCACGCCAAGGTAAACGGGCCGTCGCTCGTCAGCCCCGCCGGCCAAACATCCGTTACGCGGCAGCCGTCGATTTCGTAATCCTTCGCGTATTCTTTGAATTTTTCGTAATGCTCCCACCCCGCGGCGTATATGCCGGAAAACGGTTCGGGAATGCCGCGGTCGAACAAAATGTTTTTATTGTCCTCCGTGATGAACGGGCGGGTATACGGCACGTCGTTTTCGGGAAAAACAAGTTCCGCGCCCATCCACTGCGCTTCGGCGAAATTCTGGAAATCGGGATAAACGCTCAACGGCGAACCCGATCCCATAATGTGGAAATAGGGCGCATACATGTTGCAAAAGTAACCGAATTCCGCAAGAACTTCGAACATCAGTCGGGAATCGCAGGTAAATTCTTTATAGGTAACGCCCGCTTTGTTGTAACGCTTATCGAGCAGAAGGAAACGCGAATTGAACCCCGCGTGCATCCGCATTCTGTCGGGTTTGCCTGCGGCGGTTTTTGCTTCGAGTTCCCTGACGAGCGCGTTGTGTTTTTCGTAATCGAGCGCGGCGGAAAGCGCCGCGAGATATTCCCCGTCGGGCGGGTTGAAGTATTTCATTTTTTTCTCCTTGCGCAAAATTCAAAAGCATTTTATCATTTTCCGCGGCGGTTTACAATGGAAAATAGCAACGCAAACATTTAAAATCATGATATGTAATTTGTCAGAAAAATACCGGAAAACACCGCCGAATGATTTGCCTAAAAATCGTTTTTCGTGTACAATGAAAACGTGAAAGGAGAAAGAGACATGCAATACCCGAAATGGGCGTTCGGCCCCTTTGTGAAGGACAAAAAACCGATTCTGACCCCCGACGAAAACCTTACCTTTTTCTGCCCCGTAAGCAAAAAAGAAGTCAGATGGCAGGCGACAAACGTATACAACCCCGCCTTCGCCGAAAAGGACGGCGTGCTCCACATGTTCTACCGCGCGGACGACGCGGCGCGCCCCTTTTCGGACACATGGGGCAACCCGATGGTTACCTGCCGCATCGGGCACGCCGTCAGCAAAGACGGCGTGCGTTTTGAAAACTTCCCCGAACCGGTTTTATATCCTGACGAGGACGAATGCAACGTTTACGAATGGGACGGCGGCTGTCAGGATCTGCACATTACGCAAAGCGAAGACGGCACGTTTTACATGAATTACACCGCGTGGGTGGGCAGCCGCGACAAAACGCGGGAAAACCCCGCGCTCAACCCGCCGTATGTGGATACGTTGATGGTGGCTTCTTCCAAAGACTTGATTCACTGGAAAAAACACGGCCCCGCATTCGCAGCGGATAAGCGCAATCACACGCGGAGCGGGGTCGTCGTGAGCAAACTCGTCGGCGATAAACTGATCGCGCAAAAGTTCGGCGGCAAATACGTAATGTATTACGCGCACAACGGCTGGATGGCGACTTCCGACGATTTAATACATTGGGAACCCGTGCCCGACGGCAGGGGCGGGCAGCGCAGCCTGTTCCCCGACGACGATTTCGCAAAACTTCCCTATGCGGACGCTTCCTGCGAGGCGGGCGCGGCGGCGATCCTGACCGACGCGGGCGTGGTATACTTTTTCAACGCCGCGGCGAGCAGTAAAAACATCAGCGCACTGTGGTCGCAGGGGCAGGCGCTCGTCGATAAAAACGATCTTTTCACCGTGCTCGACGTGATGAAAGAGCCGCACCTTTCCCCCGAATTCGACTGGGAATGCAAAGGGCACGTGCCCACCCCCTGTCTGGTTTGCAACGGCATTACCCACTTTAAAGGGAAATGGGCGATGTACTACGGCGCGAGCGACCACGTGATCGGGCGCGCGGCGGAAAAATAATCTAAACCGCGAAAAAAGGCAATCAACTTAAACGGCGTACGATCGACGCGGCGGGCGAAAAAATTCGCCCGCCGCCCGTTTTATTTTTACGTTTCTTCGTATTTTTTCAAGTAATATTTCAACTCTTCCGCCGACCGCCTTATCGATTCTTCCC
>CALVUL010000116.1 GCA_944363555.1 uncultured Clostridia bacterium | reverse complement strand
ATAAAAAACTCATCGAATCGACGGACGCCGCCCTCGCCCTGAATCCGGAAAACCGCGTCGTCGCGTTTTTGTGGCATCAGGGAGAGTGCGACGCGTTTGAATTTCCCGAACGCAGTCCCGAAGAGCGCTATCGTAAACATTACGATTATCTTTACAATCTGTTTTCTTCCGTCATGACACGCTATCGCGTGCCGCGCCTCCCCGTCGTAACGGGCGGCATCATCAAAGATTGGCGGAAAAAGTACGAAATTCCCTGCGATGCGGTGGAAAAAGCCATTAAGGACGTATGCGCGTCGCTGCCCGCGGCGGGGTTTGCGGAAAGCGACGGCCTGCTTTCCAACGATCAGGCGATCGGCAACGGGGACGATATTCATTTCTGCCGCGCCGCGCTGATGGAACTCGGCAGACGGTATTTCAAAGTTTACGCCGGTTTATGCAAGAAGGAGCGCTAACGCCGGCCGCCCGAAAACGGGAATCCGGTTGAAAATGAGAAAAACACGGCGTTTTGCGCCGTGTTTTTTCATACAGTCGGTAATTTTATATCAATATTCGAACGTGCCGCAGTCGATGATCCTGAGGTCGGTGTCTTTTGAGGTTACGGAAATAACGTAATCCTCATATCGGATGGTTTTGCTCTGCACGGGCTGCAATTCGCCTTCGTAATAAATATCGTCGCCGTCGATGGTGATCTTTTTGAGTTCCGCGGCGATCGAACCCGCCCGATATTTTATGAAACTTTCCGCTTTGGTCCACAGCGTATAGAACTGTTCCGGCGTCTGCGGTTCCGCCCCGAAATATTTTTTGGCGAGTTTGCTTTTGTCGGCGTCCTTGATCTTTTCGATGTCGATGCCGAGGTCGTGTTTCTTTCCGACGGCGACGGCAATGTATTCGCCGCTGTGGGAAATGTTGAAATGCACGCCGGAATCCAAAAGGCTCAGTTTGCCGTGCGGCGATTTTATCAGCCCCGATTCGTCGGCGCGGACGCCGTATTCTTTTTCGAGAACGGTAAACAGAAAATCATGGGAGCGGGATTTATCGCATTTTGTAAGATAAACGGTAATCATATTTCTATTGTACCGCATAAACGCGCCGTTGTCAATAGCGAATTTAAAAATTCCGCACCGAACGGAAAAATTTGACATCGCGCGCCGCTGCGTGTATAATAGATTGCGATAAACGCAAGAAAAGGAGAAGAATATGGATTTCAATCAGATCCTGCAGGAAGTTCTGAACTGGCTGAGCACCAGCGGCGTTAAACTCGTGCTCGGGCTGATCGCCTTCATCATCGCGTGCAAGATCGTCAACGGTCTGGCAAAACGCGTCAAAAAGAAGATGGAGAAGAAAAATACGGAAAAGACCATCGTTTCCGTAACGTATAAAGTGCTGCGCACGGGGCTGAAACTTTTGCTCTTTGTGCTGCTGCTCGGTTTTTGGGGGATCGATACCGCCGGTATCGGCGCGGCGATCGCTTCCGTCGGCGTCGCGGTGGGCCTTGCCATGCAGGGGTCTTTGTCCAATCTCGCAGGGGGAATTCTGCTGATCATTCTGCACCCCTTCCGTATCGGCGATTATATCGACGCGCAGGGGGAAGAAGGAACAGTGGAGGAGATCACCATTTTCTACACCTATATCGTTTCGCCGGACAATAAGACCATCATGATCCCCAACGGCTCCCTTCTGAACGGCAACATCATCAACTATTCCAAAAAGAGCGTGCGCCGCGTCGATCTTCTCTATTCCGTGAGTTACGGGGAGGATTTTGAACGCGCGAAGGCTGCGATTCTGGACGTTGCCGCGAAAAACGAAATGGTCCTGCAGGATCCCGAACCTTTCGTCCGCGTAAAGACGCACGGCGCGAGTTCCATCGATATCGTTACGCGCCTTTGGGTCAACAGTGGCGATTATTGGAGCGTGTATTTCCAGATGCAGGAGGATGTGAAGAAACGCTTCGACGAGGAGGGGATCTCCATTCCCTATCCCCAGCTCGACGTGCATCTCGACAAAGCGGAATAACGATTTGCAATATCACGATAAAAAACGCGCCTTTTCGGTGCGTTTTTTATATTTTTCGGGTAAATTCCACCGCGAGTAGAGAAGCGATGGGTTTCTACGAAAAGGAAAATTACCGGTAGAGAAAAAACGCGGGCAAGTAGGGTGATATTCGGGGCGCGGCGGCATATAATCGAAAAAAAACAGAGGTGATGCTATGCTGAAAATCGCAACGGATTCCTGTTCCAATCTCTCGGCGGCGGAAGCGAAGGCGCTCGGCGTCGAACTCATCCCGCTCACCATCGTTTTCGGAACGGAAAGTTATCTCGACGAGATCGAGATGAGTAAAGAAGAATTTTACAGACGGCTCGTCGCTGAAAAGACGATGCCGAAAACCTCCCAGCCTTCGCCGGAATATTTTGAAAATCTCTTTTCCGCCGCGAAAGAAACGGGGGACGAGGTGCTGTTGATCACGTTGTCTTCCCGCCTTTCGGGCACGTACGAGACGGCGGTGCAGGCGAAAAAGCGCGTCGGTTACGAAAAGGTATGCGTATACGATTCGGAATACGTCGGGGAATGTATCCGCTATCTCGTGGATGAAGCGTTGCGCCACAGCAGGCTGCCGCTCGGCGAGGTCGTAAAAAAACTCGACGCCCTGAAAAAACGCATCGGCGTATACGCTGTGGTCGATACCCTCGAATATCTGCACAAAGGCGGCAGACTCAGCCGTTCCGTGGCGCTGATCGGTTCGCTTTTGCACATCAAACCCGTCGCTACGATGAAAGACGGCGCCGTGGCGGTGGTCGGCAGGGCGCGCGGCGTGCCAAAGGCTTGCTCCTTGATCCGCGAATTGGTGGAAAAGGACGGCATAGACGAAAATTACCCCGTCTATTACGGTTATGCGCTCGCCAACGACAACTGCCGCCTGCTCGTTTCTAAATTATCCGCCGATCCCGAAAGTGATCTGGCGCGGGCAAAAAATCTTTCGCCGGTCATCGGCACGCATATCGGTCCGAACTGCGCGTATATCATGTATATCAAAAAGTAAAGGAGCGAAGAACTCTTTGCAAAATATGGCGGCGTTTGAGTTTTACGGCTGCCGGTGAAGAAAAATCATAAATTTCGATGAAAACGCTTTTTCAAGCGTTTTTATTTTTTCGGAAAACCGCTTCGGAAAGAGAACGCGAAAACGAAATATGCGCGCAAAGAACTTTCGGCTTGACAAAGAGACTGTTTTTCTGATATAATAGTTGCGTACGCAACGAAAAGGAGTTATAGATGAGATCGGTTACGAAAAATATCGGCGTCGGTTGGCGGTGCGCGAATTTATACCGCGCCGCGAAGTTTGAAAAGATCGGCATCGGCTGTTATCAGTATTCGTATATTTTGCAGGTATGCAAAGCCCCGGGGATCGCGCAGGAAAAACTTTCCAAAAGGATGTACATCCACAAAAGCAACGTGGCGCGCCAGCTTGCGTCGCTGGAAGAAAAGGGATTTATCACCCGCAAAACCGATCCGGAAGACAGGAGGAGCCTGCTCGTATATCCCACAAACAAGGCGATTGCCGTTTTGCCGCAGATCCGCGCCGTGCTGGAGGAATGGGAATCGCTCCTGCTGGAAGAATTCAGCGAAGAGGAGCAAAAAACGCTGTTATCTTTTTCGGAACGCCTTGCGGCGCGCGCCGCGGCGCTGGCGGAAAAGCAGCAAGAGGAAGAAGAATGAAGGCGGGGCTTTCTTATTTGAAACAATATAAAGGGCGCGTCGCCTTGGGTTTGTGCATCAAGGCGGTCGGTACGGTTGCGGAACTTTTTCTGCCGATGATCATGGCGTATATGATCGACGAGATCGTTCCTTTAAACGACGTCGGTCAACTCGTCCTTTGGGGCGCGGTGATGCTCGCTTTCGCGCTGATCGCGCTCTTCGGGAACATACGGGCGAACCGCATGGCGTCGAAAGTGGCGAGGGACTGCACGGAACGCCTTCGCCGCGAACTCTTTGAGAAAACGCTGTCGCTTTCAGCAAGGCAGACGGATGAATTTACCGTGCCGTCGCTGGTTTCGCGGCTTTCCTCCGATACCTATAACGTGCACAATATGCTCGGCATGATGCAGCGGCTCGGCGTCCGCGCGCCGATTCTGGTAGTCGGCGGCGTGGCTCTCACGTTTTCCGTGGAACCGATCCTCGCGCTGGTGCTGCTCGCCGTCGTTCCCTTTCTGACGGCGGTCGTCATCATCGTAGCCGGAAAGGGGATCGCGCTGTATACCGATTTGCAGCGCGCCGTGGACGGTATGGTGAGAAAGGTGCGGGACGATTATTCCGGCATCCGCGTGATCAAAGCGCTTTCCAAAACGGAATATGAAAGCAGATCGTTTGAAAAAATCAACGAAAACGTCGTATCCTGCGAAACGAAGGCGGGCGTTACGATGGGGATCACCAACCCGTTGATGAATCTGCTTTTAAACCTCGGCATGACCGCCGTCATTCTGGTGGGCGCGTACCGCGTTTCTTTCGGTCTTGCGAAAGTCGGGCAGATCATCGCCTTTACTTCCTATTTTACCATCATTTTGAACGCCGTCATTTCCATCAGCCGTATTTTCGTAAATTTATCCAAAGGGAACGCGTCTGCAAAGCGTATCGAAAGCGTTCTGCGTGCGGAAAAGCAACTGCCGAAAATGTGCGGCGAAACGGAAACAGGAGCGGAGGAACTTCTTCGTTTCGAGCACGTTACGTTCGGATACGGCGGCGCCGCCGTTCTGAAGGATATTTCGTTTTCCCTGCGGAAAGGGGAATCCCTCGGGATCATCGGCGCTACGGGCAGTGGGAAATCCACCGTCGTGGCGTTGCTGCTGCGCTTTTACGATACAGATAAAGGGGCGATCTATATAGACGGCAAAAACGTAAAAAGTTACGACGCGGAAGATCTCAGAAAAAAATTCGGCGTCGTTTTACAAAACGATTTTCTCATGGCGGCGAGCGTTAAGGAAAACATCGACTTTGAAAGAGGGCTTTCCGACGACGCCGTGCTTAGAGCCGCGCGCGTAGCGCAGGCAAGCGGGTTTATCGAGGCGACGGAGGAGGGGTACGAAACGCGGCTGACGGCGCGCGGCGCGAATTTCAGCGGCGGCCAGAAACAGAGAATGCTCATCGCCCGCGCCCTCGCCGCCGATCCGGAAATTCTGATTTTGGACGATTCTTCCAGCGCGCTTGATTACAAGACCGACGCGGAGGTCAGAAAAGCCGTTTCGGAACGCTGCCCCGATACCGCCGTCGTCATGATCGCGCAAAGGATCTCTTCCGTCCGCTTTGCCGATAAAATATTGGTGCTGGAAAACGGGGAGTGCGTCGGTTTCGGCAGCGACGAAACGCTCATGCGCACCTGCGAGGCGTACAAAAATATCTATCGGTCCCAGCACGGGGAGGGCGGCGATGCATAAGTTATCCGGCCCCGCGGGGAAAAAGAGCAGAAAGGCGATTTTGTTCCGCCTGCTGAAATATTTTTTCCGTTACAAATTCTCCGTCGCCGCGGCGATCGTTTTGCTCGTTGCGAGCAATCTTTTCGCCTTACTCGGACCGATGCTCTCGGGCAGCGCGATCAACGCGATCGATCTCGAAAGCGGGGTGGATTTTGAAACGGTGATCGTATGCTGCGTTTTAATGGCGGTTTTTTACGCCGTTTCTTCCCTGTTTACCTATATTCTTTCGGTGCTGATGATCCGTCTGAGCCAAAAGATCGTCAAACGCATGCGGCAGGATGTTTTCGAAAAACTGCTGACTCTGCCCGTAGGCTATTTCGATCGATTGCAGGCGGGGGACATCATCAACCGCATATCCTACGACATCGATACGGTGAACGCCTCCCTTTCCAACGACATCTTACAGATATCCACGGGGGTGATCACCGTTGCGGGAGCGTTTATCGGGATGGCGTTCATTTCGCCCGTTTTGCTGGCGGTGTTTTTGTTCACGATCCCCGTTTCGATATGGATCACGGTAACGCGCAGCAAATCGGTGCGGCCGCTTTTCCGCAAGCGTTCTGCAAAACTTGCGGAACTCAACGGCCTTTCCGAGGAAATGCTTTCGGGATTAAAGACCATCAAGGCATACGGCAGGGAAAAACAGATCGCCGCAAAATTTGCCGATAAGAATACGGAAGCCGTCAACGCTTATTACCGCGCGGATTATTACGGCAGTCTGATCGGGCCGTCGGTGAATTTCGTCAATAACCTCGGCACGGCGCTTATCAGCACGGTCGGATCGATCCTGTATTTGCTGGGCGGTCTGTATATCGGCGATGTTTCCGCATTTCTGCTGTACGCGCGCCGTTTTCCCGGTCCCGTCAATGAATTTGCCAACATCATCAGCGAAATACAGTCCGCACTTGCCGCGGCAGAGCGCGTATTCGGCGTTTTGGACGCACAGCCCGAAAAAGAGGATGCCGAAGATGCGAAAATTCTGAAAAATACGGCGGGCAACGTCGCCTTTAAAGAGGTTTGTTTCGGCTATTCGGAAGATATAAAGGTCATCAAAAATCTCAGTTTTTTTGCGCGGGGCGGGGAAGTCGTGGCGATCGTCGGTCCGACGGGCGCCGGCAAAACCACCATCGTAAATTTGCTGATGCGTTTTTACGATCCGCAGTCGGGGACGATCGAGATCGACGGGGAAAACATCGCCTCGTATACGCGGAAAAGCCTCAGGGCGGCTTTTACCATGGTTTTGCAGGATACGTGGCTCTTTGAAGGCACGATCCGCGAAAACCTCGCCTACGGCAAGGAAGGCGCCGCGGAAAGCGAAATACGCGCCGTGGCAAAAGCCGCGCATATCGACGGATTTATCGAGGCTTTGCCGCAGGGATACGATACGCGCGTTACCGACGGCGGCGTCAATCTCTCCAAAGGACAAAAACAGCTTTTGACCATAGCGCGTTCCATGCTCTCTTCGGCGAAAATGCTCATTTTAGACGAGGCGACCAGCAACGTGGATACCCGTACGGAGATCCTGATCCGCGACGCGATGCTGCAGTTGATGCGGGGCAGAACGTGTTTTGTCATCGCGCACAGGCTTTCCACCGTAAAGAACGCCGATCTCATCCTCGTCGTGAAGGACGGCGGCATCGTCGAAAAGGGGAAACACGACGAACTGCTGCGCAAAAACGGCTTTTACGCGGAGATCTACCGCGCGCAGTTCGAATGATTTCCGGCAGATATATACGGGGCGGTTTTCCGGCGTACGCGCGCGATCGGAGTAAAATATTGCGGCGTATCTTGGCAAAAACCGCCTTTCTTTTTTGAAAACAGCAGATTTCAGCAAATTATCAGCAGAATACGACAAGCGTTTTTCTTTTTTATATGATACAATCGGAACATAGGCGATATTGGAGCAGAACTGAAATGAAAACCACGCTTGCATTGAAAAACTGGCAGCTCAAAGACCTTTTTGACGGCAGAACCGTTGCCGCGCGCGTTCCGGGGGATATTTCCGACGATCTTTTCCGCGCCGGCGTGATCGGCGATCCGATGTACGGGATGAACCATCTCGGCGCGAAAAAATATCTTTCGCACGATTTTCTGTATTCCGTGCGTTTCGACGTGCCGCCCGATATGCGGAAGGCGGAAGAACTCTATCTGAATTTCGACGGCATCGATCTCTATGCGGAAATCGAGTTGAACGGCAAACCGCTCGGCAAGGCGGAGAATATGTTTTTAAAATATCGCTATGAAGTGAGCGCGCTGCTGAAAGAAAAGGATAACGAACTTGTCGTAAAGATGTTTTCCACCATCGAGAAGATGAAAACCGTCGATTGCGAAGGCTATTTCGGGGTGTTCAACGTGCCGCGGCTGTTCATGCGCAAGGCGCAGTGCCATTTCGGCTGGGACTGGGCGCCCGATCTGTGCGGTTACGGGATTTGGGGGAATGTTTATCTGACGGCGGAAAGCCGCTACCGGATCGAGGACGCGCATTACAGAACCGACAATCGAGGCAACGTAACGATCTTTACGGAATTGAACTACAACGTCCGCGCCACGACGGATCATTACGGCGTACCCATCGACGGCACGGCGATCAAAAAAGCCGGCGATACGCTGAAAGTATATTTGGAAAAATCCCCGAAATCGGGGGAGTACGCCGTTCTCGAACGTCCCGTTACGGGGAAGAAAAATTTCGTCAATTTCAAAATCGAAGATCCCGCCGTCTGGTGGCCTTCCGGATGGGGGGAGCAGCCGCTGTATTCTTTTAAGATCCAACTTGTCAGAAACGGAAAAGTTACCGACGAAAAAACGGGAAGGCTTGCGTTTCGGGAAGTAAAGTTGATCCAAGAACCGAAAAGCGCGGATACCATCGGCTACGAACTGGAGATCAACGGGAAAAAGATCTTCGTCAAGGGCACGAACTGGGTGCCGATCAGTTGTTTTACGGGGGCGATCGAAGAGGATAAGTACCGCAAACTGATCGATCTGGCGAAAAACGGGAATATGAACATGCTGCGCGTCTGGGGCGGCGGCATTTACGAAAAGGATATATTCTACGATCTGTGCGACGAGGCGGGGCTGATGATCTGGCAGGACTTTATGTTCGCCTGTGCGGACATTCCCGACGACAACGCCGCATGGCTGGACAATACGCTGAAAGAGTGCGAATATCAGATCCGCAGACTCCGCAACCATCCGGCGCTGGTCTATTGGTGCGGCGGCAACGAAAAGACGGGCAGTTACGCCCTGCAGATCACGCACGGCGATTTTTTCATAGACAACATCCTGCACGGGTTGGTGAAGACCCTCGATCCGTCGTGCCCCTTCGCGCGGCAGAGCCCGTGCAGTTTCACCGATGTCGGCAACGATATGTCCTCCGGCGAATCGCACGCAAATTCTTTGGAGGCGTGCATAACGGCGGGCATTGAAAATTATCGTTCGCTCATGGCGGAAAAAGTCGTTCCTTTCGTTTCGGAATGCGCGGTGCTCGGGCCGGACACGATCCAAAGTCTGCGCCGCTATATGCCGGAAGAAAAACTCTGGCCGCTCGGCGATTTTTGGCGTGACAGGCTTTTGGATAATCCTTATGCCGCCATCAGGATGGATTTCCTCGACAGGCAGCTTTTGTACATGAGCCGTTTATACGGAAAACCGGAAAATCTCGAACAGTTCGTAAAGCGCGGCATGTGCGTGCATGCGGAGGTCGTCCGCGCGGAATACGAGTACGCGCGCAGCCATAAAGGGGAATGCGGCGGCATTCTCGGCTGGATGTATTCCGATATCTGGCCGACGGGTTCTTGGGCGCTCGTCAATTACTACGGCGAACCGAAACAGGCGTATTACGCCGCGAAACGCGCTTTCCGCCCGATCCTCGTAACCTTTGTGCAGAACAAGGAAGGGGGGACGGATTTCGTCGTCGTCAACGATACCGGCAACGCGTTGCGCTTTACCGCGGAGATCGGTTTATGCGACGCCTGCGGTAAAAAGACCGATATACGGAAAATACCCGTCGTCGCGGAGGAAAACGGCGTATTCCGCGCCGAACTCGGCGCGATAGAGGCGAAAAAGGACCGTTATCTGTACGCCGCGGCTTCGATCGGCGGAGAAGAGCGCTTTACGGCGTATTCGCCGACGTTCTGGTCGTCTTTCCCGTTCGGGAGCGATTATAGCGGCAAAACCGCGCAGGTATCCGAAGAAAAAGTATCCGTGAGTATCACGGCGGAAAGTTTCGTAAAAGGTCTTTTCATCTTTGCGGAAAACAACGAAACGGTAGAGTATTCCGATAACTATATCGATATCCCCGCCGGCGGCAGCGTAACGGTAGAAGCCTGCCGGAAAGGCGGGCTTAAGGCCGAGGAATTGCGGTTCACGGATTTTGCGCGGGAGGACGAATGAAACTCGATTATAAAAATTACAGGATCAACAACGCGGGATTTTTTGAAGAAAACGGCGGCGTGCGGTGTACGCTGAAACAGTGCGGGGTCGAAGCGACTTACCCGATCCCCGAAGTGAAATTCCGCCCGAAAGCGGAGATTTTACTGATGGATCTCGACGGTACGACGGTAAAGAGCGAAGAATTCTGGATGTATCTTATGCAGCTTACCGTCCGCCGCGTCATGAAGGATGACGGGTTTTGTTTCAGGGAAGAAGATATTCCGCATATCGCGGGGTTCAGTACGTACGAACATCTCGAATACTGTATCAAAAAATACAAAATCGATTGCTCCGTCGCCGTCGCAAACGAAATTTACCATAAAATCGCCAAGTTTGAATTGAACGAAATTCTGGAAGGCCGCGGAAACGCGGGGGCGTTCAAGCCGCGCGAGGGGCTGAAAGCCTTTCTGACGGGGGCGAAAGAAAGGGGGATAAAGATTGGTCTTGCGACAAGCGGACTGTTTTACAAAGCGGTTCCGGAGATCGTTTCGGCGTTCCGTACGCTGGATATGGGCGATCCCGTTCGCTTTTACGACGCCGTCATCACGGGCGGCAGCCGCAAGCGCGGGGAATACGGAACGGTCGGCGAACTCGCCGCGAAACCGCATCCTTGGGTCTATTTGGAACTTGCGAACAGTTTCGGTCAGTACGATCGGGAAAAAATCGTCGTATTGGAAGATTCTTCCGCGGGGGTTCTGTCCGCGCGGCTCGCGGGGCTGCCCGTCATCGGGTTCAGGGACGGCAATCTGCTGAAAAGCAAAATGGACGATTTGTGCCTTGCGACGGTAAACGATTTCGCCGACGTGGAAAGAATCATTTATTGATACAAAAACGAAGCGCGGCGCGGAAAAATCCGCGCCGCGCTTCGTTTAAATATACGTCGGTCATCCGTCGGCGTTCGAATGCTGTTTTTTATATTCCCGCGGCGTTTTTCCCGTGACGTTTTTGAAGGTGTGGTTGAAGTGGCTCAATGATTCGTAATTGAGCAGGCTGGAAATTTCCAGCGTCGTCATATCGGTGTAGCAAAGCAGTTCTTTCGCGTAATTGATTTTGATCTTCGTGATATACTGCACCAGCGTAACGCCGGTATACGTTTTGAATATCCTGCTGAAATGCGAATAGGAATAGGACATCTGCGCGCAGATTTCGTTGACGGGCAGACAGCAGTAATCGATCTTATGCAGTTTCGTCAGAAAATCGGCAAACCATTGCGGATACTGCCGATTTTTGCAGATCACCTGATCGTAAAATTCCGAAAACAGCCGGAAAAACAGAAATTTTCCCTGCGATTCTTTGCTTTCCGCGGAAAGGGTATCGATCGTGAGCAGCTGCACGCATGCGTTCATCAGGGAAGTGAGCGTCACTCCGTCAAGGGTAAAACGCAGTTCTTCGCCACAGTTGTCGATACGCTCCGGAAGGTCCGGAGAAACGAGCGCGGCGAATTTTTTGAAATATTCCGGCTTGATCATGAAGTTGATCAGTCGGTAATCCTTTGTCAGTTTCGGGTCGTTTTGCAAAGAATGGTTGTCGTTCGGGCGGATCAGCCATGCGTCTCCCTGTTTCAGACGGTATTTTTCTCCGCCTAAAACATGCACGATGGGGTCGCCCGTTACGATGGGGATCTCGTAATATTCGTGTATGTGCATGACGGGAAAAGCGCAGTTGACAAGCTGAAAGGATACATCCGACGTTTTCCACGGCGAATCGGCTTCATATTGCATCGCCGTCCCCGGGCGGCACAGTTTTACTTCGGAATAGATCGAACGGTTGCTCATGATAAATGACCTTTTTTTCCATTATAGCAAAGGGAAGGCGGTTTTGTCAATCTTCTTTTTGATCGGAACAATTTGCCGCGATGCCTTGCGTTTTTTTTACAAATATTGTATACTGAAACCGATATGAAACACGTATTATACGGAAACGGGATCGACGACGATACCCAAGCGATACAAGACCTGCTTGACGGCGAAGAAAGCGTCGTGAAACTGCCGCGCCCCGAAAAGAATTATCTGATCTCCGCACCGTTAAAGATCGGCGGCGGCAAAACGCTCGTTCTGGAAAAGGACGCAGTGATCCGTTTGGCGGACAATTCCGATTGTCTGATGCTGAAAAATAAACCGGACGCAAGGGAAAACGTTGCGCTGATCGGCGGGATATGGGATATGAACAATCAACATCAGAAGCCGAATCCCGTCGTAAAGAAGGTTGAGGGCGACAGCCTCGATATCTATGCCGGAAACGCGGTGTGCGAGGCGGAGATTTTCGGGGAAAAAACCGCCCGCGCCACGCGGTTTGACGACAGCGTTTATTTCGGTTTTCTGATGGCGTTCAGCGACATAAAAAATCTGACGGTGAAGGACGTTACGTTCAAAGATCCCGTAACGTACGGCTGCTGGTTCGGAAAAATCGACGGTTTCTTGGTGGAAAACATCACTTTCGATTATAACGACGGCAATCCCTATCCCGTCAATATGGACGGCGTGCACTTTCACGGGCTGTGTCGCAACGGCGTAATCCGCAACATGAAGGGTGCCTGTTATGACGACATGATCGCCTTTTCCGCCGACGAGTTTATCGCGGGGGATATCGAAAACGTGGTTGTGGAAAACATCGAAGCCTATGACTGCCACAGTGCCGTAAGGCTGCTTGCCGTAGATCACTGCGTGCGCAACGTTGCGATAAGAAACGTCAGGGGCACGTTTTACCAGTATTGCATCGGATTTACGAAATATTACGCGATGGGCAACGGCGTTTGCGGCAGGTTTGAAAACATTCTGGCGGAGAACTGCGAGATCGCAAAAGCGCCTATGCTGAAAAAATATAAAAAGGACGCTTCCCACCGCTACCCTCTGTTTTATTTTCAACAGGAAACCGTTTCGGAAAACGTGATTATCAGAAATATCGTGCGCAAGGAAACGGACTGCGCCGTGCCGCTGATCGGTGCGGAGGACGGCGTGGATCTTTCCGGCGTGAAAGCGGAAAACATCGAGCAGGTTTCTTTTGTAGGAGACGTGCCGCTGATCGGCAGATTATAGATTTTTCAAGGAGAAAGAATGTGATCAATATTCTTGCGGTAGGCAACAGTTTTTCGCAGGACGCGACTGCGTTCATCGAATTGATGAGCGAAAAGATCTTCGTGCGCAATCTCTATGTGGGGGGATGCAGTCTGGAACGGCATTGCGAAATGCTGAAAGAGGGGTCCGCGTATTCTTTTCAGGAAAACGGCGAACATACGGCGGACGTTACTTTGGAAAAAGCGCTTGCGTCAAATCATTGGGATTATATCACGGTGCAGCAGATGAGCGGGCTTTCCGGCATTCGGGAAAGTTTCTATCCGTTTCTTACGGATCTTGTCGCGTTTATCCGTGCGCGGTCTTCCGCGGAGATATTGCTGCACGAAACGTGGGCGTACGAAAACGGGAGCGACCATCCGGACTTTGCGCGATACGAAAGGGATCAAAAACGGATGCAAGCGATGATCGAAAAAACGTATGCCAATATCGCGCGGATGGAAAAAATGCGCGTCGTTCCGACGGGAAAACTGATCGCGCTTTTGCGCGGAAACGATTTCTTTGATACGAAAAAGGGAGGGAGGAGCCTGTGCAGGGACGGATTTCATCTCGATTTCGCTTACGGAAGAGTCGCCGCGGCGGCGCTTTGGATAAAGTTTTTTACGCGCCGTTTGCCCGCTTTTTTTAACCGTAAAGCCCTGAGCGAAGGATATGCGTTGATCCGGAAAATGTTAGACGAAGTCGATTGATGTCAATGCGCATAAAAATATATTAAATCATAAGTAAAATAAAAATAAAATACATAGTAAATATGTGTAATATATAAAGGAGAAAAACAGTAAAATGAGACCGAAAATCGGCATCCGCCCCGTGATCGACGGCAGTATACAAGAACTTTTGGAAAATTTCTTTGAATAATTAAAAACTATAAGGAGTAAGGAGCAAAATGAGAGCAAAAATAGGAATACGGCCTACGATAGACGGCCGTTGGGGCGGCATCAGAGAAGGGCTGGAAGCGCAGACTATGCAGATGGCCGAGGACGCGAAGAAACTCATCGAGGAAAACGTGTTCTATGCCGACGGCGCGAAAGCGGAAGTCGTGATTTCCCCTTGCACCATCGGCGGCGGCAAAGAGGCGTTCGATTGCGAAGAATATTTCGTAAAAGAAAACGTTACGGCGACTTTGACGGTAACGCCCTGTTGGTGTTACGGTACGGAAACGATGGATCTTAATCCGCTGACCACAAAAGCGGTTTGGGGATTCAACGGCACGGAGCGTCCGGGCGCGGTCTATCTTGCCGCCAGTATGGCGGCGCACGCGCAAAGGGGCTTGCCCGCGTTCGCCATTTACGGAGAGGACGTGCAGGATGTCGGCATGAGCGGGATCACGGCGGACGTTAAGGAAAAAATTCTGCGTTTTGCCCGCTGCGCGCTGGCGGTCGGGCAGATGCGGAATAAAGCGTACGTTTCCATCGGGTCTGTGGCGATGGGTATCGGCGGCAGTTTCCTCGACGCCGAAAAGATGCAGAAATATTTCGGCATCCGCGCGGAATGGGTGGATATGACGGAAATTCTCCGCCGCATCGATCTGGAAATTTACGACAAAGCGGAATACGAAAAGGAACTCGGCTGGATAAAGCGCAACTGCAAAGAGGGGAAGGATCACAACGGCGGGATCTGGGAACAGAAGGATTTTACGCGCGAAGAACTCGATAAACAGTGGGAATTTGTGGCGAAAATGACTCTCGTCATCAAAGACGTCATGCTGGGCAACGACAAGTTAAACGAAATCGGCAGGCACGAAGAGGCGTTGGGCAGGAACGCGATCTTCGCGGGATTTCAAGGCCAGCGCATGTGGACGGATTATAAACCCAACGGGGATTATACCGAGGCGATTCTTAACAGTACGTTTGACTGGAACGGAAAGAAACAGCCTTTGATCCTCGCCACGGAAAGCGACAACTGCAACGGGCTTGCCATGCTGTTTGAAAACCTTTTGACGGGCAGAGCGAGCGTGTTTGCCGACGTGAGAACGTATTGGAGCCCCGCGGCGGTGGAACGCTGCACGGGATGGAAAGCGGACGGGAAAGCCGCAAACGGCTTTATGCACCTGATCAACAGCGGCGCCGCCGCGCTCGACGGTACGGGAGCCTGTAAGGACGAAAAGGGAAATTCCGTCATGAAACAGTGGTGGAACGTAACGCAAAAGGATATATCCGCCATGATGGAAGCGACGCGGTTTTCGCCGGCAAACCGCGGATATTTCCGCGGCGGCGGATTTTCAAGCACCTATTCGACGAAAGGCGAAATGCCGGTAACGCTGGCGCGCGTCAATATGGTGGAAGGCATCGGCTACACCATGCAGATCGCCGAGGGGTGGACGGTGGATCTTCCCGAAAACGTGAACGAAACGCTGCTGAACAGAACGGACAGAACGTGGCCTTCCACTTGGTTCGTACCGCGGCTTAACGAAACGAACGCCTTTTCGAGCGTGTATAACGTGATGGCGAATTGGGGCGCAAACCACGGTGCGTTCGTATACGGGCACATCGGCAAGGACCTCATCACGCTTGCGAGTATGTTCCGCATTCCCGTATCGCTGCACAATATCGAAGATAAGGATATTTACCGTCCGCACGCGTGGTGCGCGTTCGGCACGAAGGATTTGGAAGGCGCGGATTACAGGGCTTGCGCGCATTATAAAGAACTGTATAAATAAAACGTAAAAAACGCGGTGCATTGATTTTGCAATGCGCCGCGTTTTTTATCCGTCATTTCGCGCGTTTTTACGGTACTGTTTGGGGGAAACGCCCGTTTCTTTACGGAATACGTTGGTAAAATAATTCGGCTCTCCGTAGCCGACCTCCGCCGCCACTTCGGAAATCGAAAGGGCGGTGTTTTTCAACAGATTTTTGGCTTTTGCGATACGCAGCGACGCGATATACTGCCCGATGCTTTTCGATGTTTTTTCCTTGAAAATGTGGCGGATATACGATTCCGAATAATGGCAGTTTTCGGCGATCTCTTTCAAGGACGGATTCCACGTGTAATTGTCGTTGATATATTTTAAAACTTCTTTCAGCGGGCGGTAATTTTTATCGTCCGGCTCGGGATTCGTTTTTAAGAACAGAAGTTCGAACATATTGCAAAGCGGGGCGATAAGGGGCTTTAAGGCGTTTAACGCCGGCGGATTTTCTTTCAGCGATTCGTAGCGCGCGGCGGCGTTCCGCTTATCGAGTGTGAAATTTTCCGCCGCGGCAGCTGCTCTTTTTCGGGATACGGAATATTTGCCGCGATAGCCGGAAACGCTGATAAAGGCGATGACTTCGCCGTCGCTTTTGACGGGAAATACATATTCTTCCACGCCAGCCCAGCAAGGCCCGTAAAAGACGCCCCTGTTGCAGCGCCCGATCAGCAAATGCTGTTTTTCGATGCAGATTTTATGCAGGTCGGGGCGGGATTTGATCAGGGCGCAATAACCGTTCATGTGCGAATTATAAGAAACCAGCGCGGGGAAATAAGGGGCGAAATGCAATCTCACATCGCAAAAACTCACTTCCAAGCAAAGACTTCTGAGATATTCGAAATAATCGGCGATATTTTTGACGAGTTCTTTGTTTTTCATACGTTAATGCGCGGCTTTTTCATGCGCTTTTGCAAAGGCTGACGGCGTTTTTCCGGTATAACGGCGAAACACCTGCGCGAGGTGCGACGCGGAAGCGAAGCCCATCTGCGCGGCGATCTGCGTAATTGACATATCCGTATTGACGAGCAGTTCTTTTGCCTGATTGATCCTGATTTCCTGCAGATATTGCATCGGCGTTTTGCCGTAGGTCTGTTTGAACGCGCGGATCAGATAATATTTGTTGATAAAAAATTTTTCCGAAAGTTCGTCGAGCGTGATGTTTTTGATGAAGTACAGTTCCAGATAGCGTTTTACGAACCATAACGGCTGTTTCGAGGCTTTTGGGGAAAGTTCTTCCTTTACGCTGACGTTGTTGAGCCCCGTGCATCGCAAAATCATGATCAGCAATTCGTTCACGCAGGAGAGAACCGCCGTCTGCCAATAGGGCTTTTTTTCGGCGATTTCGCCGTCGATTTTACCGAGAACGGCTTTCAGTTCCCGAAATCTGCCGCCGAAATCGAAGACATAGCCGCGCGCGAACAGTTGTTCGTCCGCGCCGTCGGAAAAACAGACGCCGTCCAACGCGATCGCGGTGTATTCCAAGGGCGCGCTCGGCGGCGGCTGGGAATATTCCGTATGCGAAACATAGGGATTCGTCAGGATCACGCTGCCCGAAGCGATGCGCCGCTTTTCGTCTCCGCCGGCGAAACAGCCTTCTCCGCCGGTTACGATGATGATTTCGCTGTACGGATGGGAATGGGCGATGCCTTTCCAGTCGCCTTCGTATTTCGATTTATCGTAGGAAAGCAATCTGTAACCGAGTTGCGGGATTCTGTCGCGAAAACTGAGGATTGCGTTGCTCATAAAACACCTCTGTATTCAGCATAGCGCATTTTTCCGTCGCTGTCAACCGGATAAAGTCAATTTAATGATAAAAGTTATCAATATTTTTGTGGAAATACGGTTCAAAAAAAGTTATAATGAATGTAAGAAAGCGCGCGGGCGGTTTTTTCTCCGTTCCGCCGCAATAAAAATCGAGAGGTCGGTCATGAAAAAAGGCAGAGTAACCATCCCCACGGACGCGAGTTTCGTGGAAGGGACGAAGGAAATCGCCGCGAAATGGGGGGCGGACGCCGTCCGCGACTGCGACGGCACCGTGCTGCCCGCCAATGTGGCGGAACTTGCGGAGAAAGTATATAACACATATTTCGTCGTGCGCGGCGATAACGAATGGGCGGAAAGACATCCGGAAGAAACGCACCGCACGTTTTTGATGAGCGAGCGCGTCATCGCCGAAACCCGCGTTTTGGAAATCGATGTGATGAAGGGGTATTTCGCGCAGCAGATCGCTCCCGATTGGGATCATTTATCCTATTGGGAAGTCGTCGACCGCACGACGGGAAAAACCGTATCCGATTGGAAAGCGGACGCGGCGCGGGGCAAAGTCGTTCTCGAAAACGCGGAGGAAATGCACGAATACACCGTCGGGTTCATGGCGCTCGTGATCTGGCATCCCGTGCAGATTTACAACTATCTCACAAACAACTGGACGTGCGCGAAGCAAAAGATGTACGATCCTGCGTTCCCGAATACCGCGGAATACATAAAGCGGCATATGCGCGAATGGTGCGAGGCGCATCCGGAAACCAACGTGGTTCGTTTTACCACGTTTCTTTACCAGTTCACCTTGATCTTCAACGAAAAAGGCAAGGAAAAATACGTGGATTGGTTCGGCTACGGCCTTTCCGTAAGCCCCGCGCTTTTGGATGCGTTTGAAAAGGAATACGGCTACAAGATGCGGGCGGAAGATTTTATCGACGGCGGCTGTTATGCCAATCCTTTCCGAGTACCCAACCGAAAAATCCTCGATTATATGGATTTCGTTTCCCGTTTCGTAACGAAAACCATCGGGGAACTTGTGAATATCGTACATGAAAACGGCAAGGAAGCGATGATGTTTTTGGGCGACGACTGGATCGGTGCCGAACCCTACGGGAAGTATTTCGGCGATATGAATCTCGACGCCGTCGTCGGCAGCGTAGGCGGCGGGGTTACCGTGCGGATGCTTTCGGAGATCCCTCACGTAAAATATCACGAAGGCCGTTTTCTGCCGTATTTCTTTCCCGATACTTTTTTCGACGGCAACGAGGAAAACGCCGTTCGGGAACTCGATCGGAACTGGACGACGGCGCGCCGCGCGATGATGAGAAAACCGCTCGACAGAATGGGGTTCGGCGGCTATCTTTCCCTTGCCGCGAAATTCCCGAAATTCGTCGATCGGGTTACGGAGATCTGCGACGAATTCCGCATGATCGTCGATGCGGCGGGCAGCGCAAAACCGTACAGCGGGATCACCGTCGCCGTGCTCAACTGCTGGGGTAAACAGCGCAGTTGGATGAGCCACATGGTCGCGCACGAACTTTGGTATCAGCAGATCTATTCCTATCAGGGCATTTTAGAATCGCTCAGCGGGCTTGCCGTCGAAGTAAAATTCATTTCGTTTGACGACGTCAGGGCGGGTATCGATAAGGATATCGACGTCATTATCAATGCGGGCGATGCGATGACCGCGTATTCCGGCGGCGAAAACTGGAACGACGAAAAAGTCGTTGCAACGCTGCGGAAATGGGTGCGCGAGGGACACGGATTTATCGGCGTAGGCGAACCGACCGCCTTTGTAAAGGACGGCAGAACGTTTGTGCTTGCCGACGTGCTCGGCGTGGATAAGGAAATCGGATTTACGCTCAGTGCGGATAAGTATAACATCGAAAAGAAAGCGCATTTCATCACGGAGGATATTTCGGGTGCCGTCGACTACGGCGAGGGGATGAAAAACGTCTATGCGCTGGACGGCGCGGATGTGCTTGATATCGAGTTTTCCGACCGGTTCAGGCGCAACGTGAACGTAGGGGAAGTGAAACTCGCCGCAAATATCTGCGGAAAAGGGCGCGGCGTGTACATCGCGGGGTTGCCGTACAGCCCCGAAAACGCGCGCCTGTTATACCGCGCCGTTTATTGGAGCGCGGGGAAGGAAACGGAGATGAAAAAGGCGTTTTCTTCCAATCTTTTGACGGAATGCACGTATTATCCCGAAACGGGAAAATACGCCGTCGTCAATAACGATGCCGGCGAGCAGAAAACGGTATTTTACGATATCGAGGGCAGGGCGAAGGAACTCGTTCTGGCGCCTGCGGAAGTTTGCTGGATAAAGAAATAAACCGTTCGGTAAAACCGCCCCGTTCGGATTGCGCCCGATTATATTTAAAGATCGTAAGGCGATCATTCCGCGGGGCGGGTTTTATATAAAAACCGCTTTTATCCGACGGGGCAATTTTCCTCCTATCCGCAGTTTTACATAACTTGCAGCGTATACGCGCATAATAGCGGGTATGGCGACCAAATGGAAAAAGAAATTCGCGCTGCTCCTCGCCGCAATCTGCGCATGTTTCGTTTTGCCGTCGGCAAAAAACGCATCTGCGGACGGCGGAGAAAAGACGCCCGTGCTCGTTTTGATGTACCATCAACTGCTGCGATCGAGAAAGTCGGATTATATCGTAAGTCCGGAATTGTTTGAAAAAGATCTGATCCTGCTGAAAGAAAAAGGGTACTGTTGCGTAACTTCGCGGGAAATCATCGATTATGTGCTGGAAGACGGTGATCTGCCGGAAAAACCCGTGCTGATCACGTTTGACGACGGGCATTACAATACCTTGCATTACGGGGCGAAAATCTTAAAAGAACAGGGGTTTACGGCGTTGATTTCGGTGATCGGAAAATTCTGCAACAACAGCACGAATCTGGGCACCGGCGGCAACGCCAATTATTCTTATCTCACTTGGAACGAGATCCGGTTGATGGCGGATTCCGGCTTGTTTGAGATCGGCAATCATACTTACGATATGCATGAATTTCATCCGCGTTTCGGCGCGAAACAGATGGCGGGGGAAAGCGATGCGGATTATACGCGCGCTTTGAAAAGCGATGTGGAAAAATTACAGAATATCCTGAAAGAAAAATGCGGCGTGGAGTGCAACGTTTTCGCTTATCCGTTCGGGGAATATAACGCGCTCACGAAAAAGATCCTTTCGGAGGAAGGGTTCGACATGATGCTGACGTGCAACGAAGGCGTCAGCGTCGTCGAACGGGGAAAAGCGGAAAGCCTTTTTCAGATCAGGCGTTATAACCGTTCGCCGTCTCTCGATCTCGAGAAGCTTTTGCAAAAGCCGTAATTTTGCAGCAATGCGCGGGGGGTGATTTCTTTGTAAACGCGCCGAATAAAAAGCGATTTTCAAAGAAAAGCCGTTTCGTGAAAAAATATTTTAAAACGGCGTTAAATCATTTGATTTTTTCTGAAAATATGATATAATAATATGGCTTGTTAACGATAAAAGACGAGCGGCGGAACAAAAACGGTCGAAGCGGTGCTGGTGTAGCTCAACTGGCAGAGCAGCTGATTTGTAATCAGCAGGTTGCGGGTTCGATTCCAGTCACCAGCTCCATTTGATCCGAAAATAAGAAGGAAGGGTTCCCGAGCGGCCAAAGGGAACAGACTGTAAATCTGTCGTCAGCGACTTCGGTGGTTCGAATCCACCCCCTTCCACCA
>CALVUL010000115.1 GCA_944363555.1 uncultured Clostridia bacterium | reverse complement strand
AATCCCAATCCCAACGACAGCAGTATCCGCAACAGATAGATCACTTCGTCCGTCCAGTTCTCCATAACGCTACCCCTTAAATTTAAAATAAAAAAGAAAGCCGATCGAAAAGACCCGCGCTTTTGCGCAAGGCAATCAGATAAGCTTCTCCGTTTCTCCGCTTCGATTCGATTATGGTAACATTATACGCCCGTTACGGCGATTTGTCAACATCTTTTGAAAAATTTAACGAGTATTTTTATTTAAATTGTGCGGATATGTTTCGTTTTGCATAGATCACGCGCGAAACGATTACAGACTTTGTTTTTTCGTTTACATGATAGAATAAGAGATAATTATCGATCGGGATTTTCCGATATTCTCTTTTTAATCGCTTTTCTTTATCGGTCGGATAATATAATGCGTGAGAATGCGGGAAGTCCGCCAACGATGCCGCCATGTCGTATATTTTATCGACTAAATTTTCGGCAGCGGTCGGATTTTTTAACTGCTCGCCGATGTATAAGGATATTTCAATAATATCGTTTTGCGCGGTTTCTAAAATTTCTACATTATACTTTTCCGTTGATCGCATTTTTTGCCTGCTGCCGCGCTTCTTCTATTTTGTATTTTCTGCAGCCGCTTTCTTCGGCGCGCTCCGCTTCCAGCAATTTGAAATATATTTCGCTGTCCAGCTGCAAGTTTTCATATGCCTCCATACTTAAAACGACCATATCTCCGAATCCGTTTTTCGTTAAAAAGACAGGTCTTTTCGTTTCATGTACGATTTTAGAGATCGCCGCAAAATTATTTCTTAAATCAGAAACCGGACGTATCATATCGGACACTTTCTTTTTCCTCCTTTAATGTTCTATGCATATTTTAGCATAATTACGCTAAAAAGTCAATGTGCTTTTAAAAATATTTTTCGGTCAGTCAACTGACCGGAAAAACAAAAAAACCGCAAAAATTTTACGGCAGGGTACGGGATTTTCCCCGATTTTTCCCCGCTGCCTTAAAAAAAGACAAAAAAGAAACACAATATATTGACATAACTTTTTCTGAAATGCACAATATATTGTGTTTGTTGGTGGACCGCACGGGTACCGCCCCCGTGTCTTGAAAGTTTCAGCCCCGCTTTCTACATACTTATTCCGCCTTTATTCTCCGCCCCCGACTTTCGACGGACGAACCGACGGGGGAATATGCCGCGAAATACGAAACGCGCGCCGCGGCAGAAACGCACGCTCCGTTCCCTATTCTGAGTCTCATGCCCGCCGACGGCCGATAGGTAACCGGCAGCGGACAACGCTTATTTAAGCAGCGTATGCCAATTCGTTGTTAGAATCTGCATTTAAATTTAAGTTTCCGTTTTTACGCAGCCGAGCCTGCGGTATGCTTGCGGGGGCCTCCCCTCCCAATCGAATCTTCCAGCGGCCCTTTCGCGCCGTTCCGTTTTTCGGGAACGGCGATAACGATATTGATATTGTATGCCGAAATCTTCGTTTTGTCAACAAAAACAGGTCATTTTTCGTAAAGATTGAAGGGCGTGATCTGATAGACGTAATAATTGAGCCAGTTCACGTAGATGAGATTCGCCGTGCTCGCCCAGCACATATTGATCTTGCCCCTGCCGTTTTTATAGCCGTCCACGTAGTAATTTTCCGGCTCTTCCGCGTTCAGCCCTTTCGCCAGATCGCGCTCGTATTCCGCCTGCAGGGTCTCCCTGTCGTATTCGGCGTGCCCCGTGATAAAGAAAAACCGATCGTTGCGAGACTTGATGATCGACGCGCCCGCTTCCTTCGACGCGGCGAGCAACTGCAACTCCCTGACGCCGCGCACGTCTTCCTCGTCGATGGTGGTGTGGCGGGAATGGGGCATATAAAACTCGTCGTCCATGCCTTTGAGCAGGCGTTCGTACTGCACGAGACGCTTGTGTTTGAACACCCCGAAGAGTTTTTTATCGAGCATGCGTTTTTCGATGCCGTAATAGTAATACAGCGCCGCCTGCGCCCCCCAGCAGATAAAGATCGTGCTCGTTACGTTTTTGCGCGCGAACTCGAAGATCTCTTCCAGCTCCGGCCAGTATTTCACTTCTTCAAACTCCATCGTCTCCACCGGCGCGCCCGTAACGATCAACCCGTCGAAACGGCGGTTTTTTACTTCGCCGAAAGGCTTGTAAAAGCGGTTCAGATGTTCTATCGGGGTGTGCTTGCCCGTATATGTCTGCGTGCTGACGAGGGTGATGTTGATCTGCAGCGGCGAATTGGATAAAAGGCGCATCAACTGCGTTTCCGTGACGATTTTGGTGGGCATCAGATTGACGATGGCGATCTCGATGGGGCGGATATCCTGCTTTGCCGCCCGCTCTTCCGTCATCACGAATATCTTTTCTTCCACCAGCGTTTTGTACGCGGGGATCTCCTTGGGTATGACGATGGGCATATGACTCCTCCGGCGCTTATTTTATCGCTTTGAGCGCGCTGTCGATATCGGCGATCAGATCGTCGGCGTCCTCCAGCCCGCAGGAAAGCCGCACGAGATCGGGCGTGATGCCCGCGGCGACGAGTTCCTCGTCGTTCATCTGGCGGTGCGTCGTGCTGGCGGGGTGCAGACAGCAGGTGCGCGCGTCGGCAACGTGCGTGGCGATCGAGGCGATCTTCAGGTTCTTCATGAAACTTTCCGCCGCCTTTCTGCCGCCCCTGACGCCGAAACTGACGACGCCGCAGGAACCGTTCGGCAGATATTTTTTGGCAAGATCGTAATACTTATCCCCTTTCAGCCCGCAGTAACGCACCCAAGCGACATCGGGATGCGCGCTTAAAAATTCCGCCACGCGCTGCCCGTTTTCGCAGTGCTTTCTGACCCGCACGTGCAGGCTTTCGATGCCGAGATTGAGCAAAAAGGCGTTCTGCGGGGACTGCACCGATCCGAAATCGCGCATCAGCTGCGCCGTAGCCTTGGTGATGTACGCGCCGCCGATGCCGAAACGCTCCGTATACGTGATGCCGTGATAGGAATCGTCCGGCGAGCAGAGCCCCGAAAATTTTTCGGGATATTTCGTCCAGTCGAATTTTCCGCCGTCCACGATGCAGCCGCCCACCGCCGCGCCGTGCCCGTCGAGGTATTTGGTGGTGGAATGGGTGACGATGTCCGCGCCCCATTCGAAAGGACGGCAGTTGACCGGCGTTGCAAAGGTGTTATCGATAATCAGCGGCACGCCGTGTTCGTGCGCCGCCTTTGCGAACCGCTCGATATCCAGCACCGAAAGCGCGGGATTTGCGATGGTTTCCCCGAACACCGCCTTTGTATTCGGGCGGAACGCCGCGTTGAGTTCCTCGTCCGTTGCGTCGACGGGGACGAAGGTGAAATCGATGCCCATTTTCTTCATCGTTACGGCGAAAAGGTTATACGTGCCGCCGTAAATTTCCGCGCTGGCGACGACGTGATCGCCGCAGTTTGCGATGTTGAACACGCTGTAAAAATTCGCCGCCTGTCCGGAAGAGGTGAGCATCGCCGCCGTACCCCCTTCGAGTTCGCATATCTTCGCCGCGACGGCGTCGCTCGTGGGGTTTTGCAGACGGGAGTAGAAATAACCGCTCGTCTCGAGATCGAAAAGTTTCCCCATATCCTCGCCGGTATCGTATTTGAAGGTCGTGCTCTGTATGATGGGGACCTGCCTCGGTTCGCCGTTTTTCGGGCGGTAACCGCCCTGTACGCAAATGGTATCTTTTTTCATCTTATCTGTACTCCTTTATTTCCCTTTCCGCATTTCGTTTGATGTCTTTTTCCTTTAACGTCTGCTTTTTGTCGTAAACGTGTTTCCCGCGGCAAAGCCCGATCTCCACCTTGATAAGCGCGCTTTTGAAATAGACTTTCAGCGGCACGAGGGCGTAACCTTTCTGGCTGACTTTGCCTGCGATCGAGGCGATCTCCCGCTTTTTCAGCAGCAGTTTCCGATCGCGCTTTTCCTCGCGGGAATTGAATTTCCCCGCCCCCGAATAGAGGGAAATATGCACGTTTTTCAAAAACATTTCGCCGTTCGCAACAAGGCAGAAACCGTCTTTTAAATTGATTTTCCCGCCGCGCACCGATTTGACTTCCGCGCCGTCCAAAACGACGCCGCATTCGTATGTTTCTTCGATAAAATATTCGTGCGAAGCGGCGCGGTTCACCGCGATCGTTCTGATATCCATGGCTGTATTATACACCGTTTTCTTCCGTCAGGTCAAGTTTCCGCTTCGGAAAATTCCGCTTTTCTCGAGATCGCGTCCACCCCGTCCACGCGGACGCGGATGGGCTGACCGAGACGGTACGCCTTTTCCTTGTTTTTTAACAGCAGATTTTTTTCGTCGAACTCGTACCAGCCGCCCTTTAAGGTTTCGATGCGGATCAATCCTTCCGCCGTGTTTTCCAGTTCCGCGAAGATCCCGAAATTGGTTACGCCGGAGATGACGGCGTCGAACGCCTCGCCGATATGGGCGGAAAGATACAGCGTTTTATAAAAATCGTCCGCGGCGCGCTCGGCTTCCTGCGCTTTCAGTTCCTTCGCCGAAGCGTGCGCCGCCACCCGTTCGGTTTCCTCCCCGTACTTCTTCGCCGCCGCGACGCCCCCGTGCAGCAGCGATTTCACGATCCGGTGCACGGCGAGGTCGGGATAGCGGCGGATGGGCGACGTAAAATGGCAGTAATGCTCGCTCGCAAGCCCGAAATGCCCGACGTCCCGCGGGGCGTACTTCGCCTTCTGCATCGAACGCAGCATGACGGTGTTGACCACCTTCGCGTAACTTTCCTCCTTCACGGAATCGAGCAGTTCGGAAAAATCTTTGCCGCAGACCTTGCTTTTCTTCGGCGCGGCGACGCCCAGCCCCGCGATGAAATCGTAAAAGGCGGCGAGTTTTTTATCCTCCGGCGCCTCGTGGATGCGGTAAACGCAGGGCGCTTTTCGGGAAAAGAGCGTTTCCGCGACCGTTTCGTTTGCCAGAATCATAAACTCTTCGATGAGTCTGTGCGCGTCGTCCCGCGCGCGCCTGCCGAGGCTGACGGCGCCGTTTTCATCGACGGAGATCGCCGCTTCGGGGATCTCGAAATCGACGCTTCCCCGCGCCGCGCGCTTTGCGGCGAGGATCTTATACAGTCCGCGCATCTCTTCCAGCGTGCCGACGAGTGGCGCGCGTTTTTTTCTGAGCGTTTCGTCGCCGTCGAAGATCTTCTGCACTTCGGTATAGGTCAGCCGCGCGCTGCTTTTGATGAAACTTTCCGCAAGTTCGCAATCCGCCACGTTGCCCTTCCCGTCTACTTTCATCAGGCACGAGAGGGTGAGGCGGATTTCCCCTTCCACCAGCGAACAGGCGCCGTTGGAAAGGCTTTCCGGCAGCATCGGCACGACGGCTTCGGGAAAATACACGCTCGTCGCCCGCTCGAACGCCTCTTTATCGACGGCGCCGCCTTCCTTTACGTAATGGGAAACATCCGCGATGTGCACGCCGAGCAGGTAAAAATCCCCTTCCTTTTTCAAAGAAACGGCGTCGTCGAAATCGCGGGAATCCTCGCCGTCGACGGTAAAGACGATCTCCCCCGTAAAATCCCGCCGGCGGGCGCACTCTTTCGCGGCGCTTTCCGCCGCGGCGGAAAGCGCCGCCTTCTCGACCTCCGCGGGAAACGCCCCCGCCACGCCGCAGGCATAGGCGATGCTTCTGACTTCCGCGTTTCTGTCGAACTGCCTGCCGAAGATCTCCGTGATCTCCCCTTCCGGATTGCCGCGCGAAGGATATTTCGTGATGGTTACGGCGACTTTATCGCCCGTTTCCGCGCCGCCGTTTTTGCCGGCGGCGATGAACACGTCCGCAAAAAAACGCCGCTCGTCCGCCGTTACGAATCCGCCGTAACGGCTGGAAACGTATGTGCCGGAAAGCGTTTTTCTGCCGCGTTCGAGGATCTTCACCACCGCCGCCTGCCGCGAATGCCCGCGGGAACGGGTTTCCCGCGCCTTCACCTTATCGCCGTGCAGCGCGCCGTTGAGATCCCCCGCGGCGATATAGTAATCGCCCCCCTCGTTGAGCAGAAAGGCGTAGCCGCGCTCGCTGCCCTGCAATTCGCCTTCGATATATTTTTCCGCCGCGGCTTTCGCCCGCTGCGGCTTTTTCTTCCAACCGCGCTTATCCGCGCGGTATTTTTTGTTTTCTCTTTTCATACTGAAACCGTATAAACCTATAAATTATCGGCATAAATTTTCGCCCGCACAAACGCCCGAAACGAAAAAAGGCTGCTTCCGCGCCCGGAAACAGCCTGAAATCACCATCGATCAGAACAAAGTAAGAACGGCGAAAGCCACCGCCAGCACACAGAACACGATCGCCGCCACGACGGTAAGTTTCTTTAACTTGCTTTCGTTGGTCTTGCCCTTGTTTTTGGTTAAGAACGTCTCCGTCGTGCCACCTAACGCGCCGACGCCCGAAGAGTTACTCGGCTGAAACAGGACCACGCAGATGATGAAAATGGCGCACAGCAGCATGATCACCAGCAAAATGATCTTGATGACGGGAAACGCTTCAAAGATCCCGCCGATATTGTCGCTCGCAAGCAACATGTTTAACATACCGTTCATATTTTTCTCCGATTGCCTCAGATTTTATTCCTTGCGCTGCAAAAGGACTGCAACAGATTGTATTTTAACATATCTCGGGCGAATTATCAAGCGTTTTCGCCCAAATTTTTCCTTTCCTATGGGGAATTTCAGCAAATCAGCAGGCTTTTGCCCGTCATTTCGGCGGGTACGGGAACGCCCATCGCTTCGAGCAGGGTGGGCGCGATATCCGCCAGAACGCCGCCGTCGCGCAGTTTCGCGTTTTTCAGTTTCTCGGAAACGACGATGAAAGGCACTTTATTGGTGGAATGCGCGGTGAAGGGTTTCCCGTCGTCGTCGAGCATCTTATCCGCGTTGCCGTGGTCGGCGGTAACGAGGGCTATGCCGCCCTTTTCCAGCACTTTATCGGTGATCTTCTTCACGCAGTTATCCACCGTTTCCACCGCTTTGACCGCCGCGGGAATGACCCCCGTGTGCCCGACCATATCGCAGTTGGCGAAGTTGAGGATGATGACGTCGTAAACATCCCTTTCGATCTCTTCGAGCACTTTTTCCGTTACGGCGGGCGCGCTCATTTCCGGCTGCAGATCGTAAGTCGCCACTTTCGGGGAGGGGATCAGATCCCTGTCCTCCCCCGCGTTGGGCGCCTCCACGCCGCCGTTGAAAAAGAACGTTACGTGCGCGTATTTTTCCGTTTCCGCGATGCGAAGCTGCCGCATGCCGAGGGAGGAAACGTATTCGCCGAGGGTGTTTTTCAGCGACTGCGGGCGAAACGCCACCGTAAGGTTTTTCAGCGCCGCGTCGTACTGCGTGAAACACACGTAAACGGGATCCAGAAATCCCGTTTTGCGGACGAACCCGTCGAAGGAGGCTTCCGTCATCGCGCGGGTGATCTGCCGCGCCCTGTCGGGGCGGAAGTTGAAAAAGATGACGGAATCGCCCTTTTCGATGAGCCCGACGCACTTGCCGTTTTCCACCACGTTCGCGGGGATCATAAACTCGTCCGTTACGCCGTTTTTATAGGAATTTTCGATATATTCCGCGGGATCTTCCGTATGTTCGCCCGTTCCCAGCGTGAACATATCGTACGCCTTTTCCACGCGGTCCCAGCGGTTGTCGCGGTCCATCACATAGTACCTGCCGCCGACGGAGGCGATCCTGCCGACGCCGATCTTTTTCATTTCCGCCTGCAATTCGCGCACGAATCCCGCGCCGGAAGTGGGGGAAACATCCCTGCCGTCAAGGAAACAGTGCACATACACTTCCTTCACCTTCCTTTCCTTCGCCAGCCTTAAAAGAGCGTACAGGTGGGTAATGTGGGAATGCACGCCGCCGTCGGAAAGCAAGCCGTACAAATGCAGTTTTTTGCCGTTTTTCACGGCGCTGTCCGCCGCGCGGCACAGCGCTTCGTTCTTAAAAAAGTCGCCGTCCTCGATCTCTTTGGTGATGCGGGTGAGTTCCTGATAGACGATCCTGCCCGCCCCCATGTTGAGATGCCCTACTTCGCTGTTGCCCATCTGCCCGTCGGGCAATCCGACGGACAGCCCGCTCGCGCCCAGCAGTGCGGACGGGTAATCCTTCATCAGCTTTTTCACGTTGGGGCTGCCTTCCATTTCGATGGCGTTGCCGTGCGCCGTATCGCCGATACCGTATCCGTCCATAATGATGATCATATTGGGTTTATTCATGTTCGTATTCTCCGCGTCTGAATTTTCCACAATATTGTACCCCATTTCGCCGCGAAATGCAAGCGTTTGCAAGGGAAATTTCTCCGCCTTCCGCGGCGGGATCCCGCGCGCCCCTGCGTTTTTCGGCAGAAAAGCGGTTACGATATAAAAACCCCGCGCGCAGT
This sequence comes from uncultured Clostridia bacterium, assembly GCA_944363555.1. GTDB lineage: Bacteria > Bacillota > Clostridia > Christensenellales > Borkfalkiaceae > UMGS775. The sequence continues at coordinate 12,329 of CALVUL010000115.1, read as the reverse complement.
CTTGCGGCGGCAGCCGCGGCGCGTCCTTAAAAAACGGCGGGGTAACGCCCCTCCGCCTTGCGAAAACCCGACCGCCCGCTTTTTTACGGGCGCGCTCACTGCATTTTCTGCTGTTTTACCTTTTTATCGACGACGTGGCGTTTGGAAAGTTCCGCGACGACGTCCTTCGTATCGATGCCCATCTGCACCATCAGCACGAGGATGTGATAGGTCAGATCGGCGATCTCGAAGACCGTTTCCGCCTTGTCCCCGCCCTTGCCGGCGATGATGACTTCCGCGCTTTCCTCCCCGACTTTTTTCAAAATCTTATCGATGCCCTGCTCGAAAAGATAGGTGGTGTAAGAACCTTCCTTTTTCTCCGTCTTGCGCCCCCTGATGAGCGCATAGAGTTTTTCCATCGAAAAATCGTTTACGTTTCCGCTTTGATAAACTTTGTCGTTGAAACAGCTTTCCGTACCGAGATGGCAGGCGGGGCCTTTCTTGACGACCTCCACGACGAGCGCGTCTTTATCGCAATCCGCTTTGATGGAAACGATCTGCTGCGTATTGCCGGAAGTTTCCCCTTTCCGCCACAGCGTTTTGCGGCTGCGCGAATAAAAACAGGTATACCCTTCCTCCATGCTGATGCGAAGGCTTTCCTCGTTCATATAGGCGAGGGTGAGCACTTCTTTGGTAAAGTAATCCGTAACGACTGCGGGGATGAGCCCGTCCGCCCCGAATTTCAATTCTTCGATCTTTATCATAACCTGACCTCCGTTCCGTTTCGTTTCAATTCTCTTTTTAATTCGGCGATACCGACCGTGCCGAAATGAAAGACCGACGCGCCCAGACCCGCGTCCGCATCGGTATTTTTGAACAGTTCGACGAAATCCTTTATGCAGCCCGCGCCGCCGCTGGCGACGACGGGGATGTGCAGCCCGCCGGTAACGTCCGCGAGCATTTCGATATCGAACCCGCCTTTCACGCCGTCGGTATCGATGCTGTTGAGCACGATCTCGCCCGCGCCGTGTTCCTCGCCGAAACGCGCCCACGCCCCCGCCTCGATGCCGGTGCGCTCCCTGCCGCCCTTGGCGAACACCTCGTACCTGCCGGAAACGCGCTTCACGTCCATACTGAGCACGACGCACTGATCGCCGTATTTCTTCGCCGCAGCCTTGATGAGCGAAGGGTCTTTCACGGCGCCGCTGTTGACGCTCACCTTGTCCGCGCCGCATTTTAAGACCGCGTCGAAATCGTCGAGGGAGTTGATGCCGCCCCCCACCGTGAGGGGAATGAACAGCCGCTCCGCGACCCGCCGCAGAATATCGGTAAACAGTTTTCTGCCCTCGGCGCTGGCGGTGATGTCGTAAAACACCAACTCGTCCGCCCCGCACGCGCCGTAGCGTTCGGCGAGGGCGACGGGGTCCTCCACGTCCCTTAATCCCGTAAAATTCGTTCCTTTCACGACCCTGCCGTCCTTTACGTCGAGACAGGGGATGATCCTCTTTGCCAACATATCAGCGCGCCGCCTCCACCGCCTCTTTCAGGGAAAGTTTCCCTTCGTACATCGCTTTGCCGACGATGGCGCCGTAAAGCCCCATTTTTTTGAGCGCGGCGATCTCGCCGAGGCTCGACACGCCCCCCGAAGCCGTGACGCACAGCCCCTCGATTTCGGAAAGCGCCGCGTAAAAATCGAGATTCGTGCCCGCAAGCATGCCGTCCTTGGAAATATCGGTGCACACCGCGTAACGCACCCCGATATCCCGCATGCGGAGGCAAAATTCCACCGCGTCGACGGCGGTAACTTCCTTCCAGCCGTTCACCGCGACCTTGCCGTTTTTCGCATCCACCCCCACGGCGATGCGGGAGGGGTATTTTTTCGCCATTTCCTTTACGAAGGCGGGGTCTTTCACGGCGGCTGTGCCGAGGACGCACCGCCCCACCCCCTGCGCGAGATAATTTTCGACGGTCTTTTCGCTGCGGATGCCGCCGCCCACTTCCGCGAACAGTTTGTGCGCGCGGACGACCTCCCCGATAAGCGCGGCGTTGACCGCCTCGCCGCGCTCCGCGCCGTCGAGATCGACGATGTGCACGCACGTCGCGCCCGCGCGGGCGAAATTAGCGGCTGCTTCTTCCGGAGAAACCGAATACCGCGTAACTTTGCCGTAATCGCCTTCGCTCAGGCGAACGACTTTACCCCCTATGATGTCGATTGCGGGAAAAATTTTCATACGACCTCCGAAAACGCTTTCAACATTTTAAGCCCCGCCGCCCCGCTTTTTTCGGGGTGGAACTGCGTGCCGAACACTTTGCCCGAACGCACCGCCGCCGTCACGCGCACGCCGTAATCGGTTACCGCCGTCAGGGAACTTTCGCACCCCGTTGCGTAAAAGGAATGCACGAAATAGACGTAATCGCCTTCTTTGTTATACTTAAACAGTTCGTCTTGTTTCGTAAAATGCAGGCTGTTCCAGCCCATGTGCGGGATCTTCAGACCGCGCGCCGCGCCGGCGAGGGGCGCGATCTCCCCTTCCACCAGCCCCAGCCCGCGGGTCTCGCCGTATTCGAAACTGCGATCGAAGAGCATCTGCATGCCGAGGCAGATGCCGAGAAACGGCTTTTCCGCCGCCTGCGCGACGAGAAAATCCTTCAATCCCGCGCCTTCGAGTTTCGCCATCGCATCCGGAAAAGCGCCCACGCCCGGCAGGATGACCCGATCGCATTTTTCGACGATCTTCCGATCGGCGGTTACCACGCTTTCCAGCCCCAGCGCTTTGAGGGAAGAAGCGAGGGAAAAGAGATTCCCCACCCCGTAATCGACGACGGCGATCATAGCGACCCCTTACTGGAAGGCACCCCGCCCCCCACGATGCGCACGGCGTCTTTCATCACCCGCCCGAAGGCTTTGAATACGCCTTCGATGATGTGGTGGGTGTTTTTTCCGTATAATTTTTTAAAGTGCAGGGTGATTTTCGCTTCGCGCGCGAAAGCGGAGAAAAACTCCTCCGCAAGTTCGCTGTCGAACAGCCCGACGGCTTTCGGGCGGGGCGTTTCGTCGCCGTCGAAAACCTTCGCCGCGGGCATTTCTACATCGAAATTGAGATACCCCCTGCCGCTGATATCCGCGGCGCACAAAATCAGCGTTTCATCCATGGGCAAAAGGATATGCGCATACCGCGCGATGCCCTTTTTATCCCCCAGCGCCGCCGCAAACGCCTGTCCCAGCGCGATGCCGACATCCTCCACCGTATGGTGAAAATCGACGTCGGAATCCCCTTTGCAACTCACCTGCATGCCGAAACCGCCGTGAACGGCGAACAGATCGAGCATGTGGTTGAAAAAACCGCTGTCCGTGCCGATTTTCCTTTCCCCGCCTTCGAGGACGAGGGAAAGCGCAATGTCCGTTTCGTTGGTCTTTCTTCTGATTTCAGCCTTTCGTTCCATCGATGATCTCCTTTGCCGTTTCGCAAAAAACGCGCATATTCTCCGGCGTGCCGATGCTGACGCGCACGTAATCGCGGATGCGCTCCTCGCCGAAATGCCGCACCAGTATCCCCCGCGTTTTCAGTTTTTCGTACAGCGCCGCCCCGCCGATCTTTTCGTGCTTCGCCATGATGAAATTCGCCGAGGAAGGGATTGCGGAAAACCCGAGTTTTTTCAGTTCCGCCGCGAAAGATTCCCGCGTGCGGACGATTTTTTCCGTACTGTCCGCAAAATAGGATACGTCCTCCATCGCCGCCTTCGCCAAAATCGCGCTCAGGCGGTTTACGTTGTAGGGGTTGAAGGAATATTTCACCCGTTCGAGATCGGCGATGAGTTTTTCGTCCGCAAGGGCGAACCCCACCCGCGCCCCCGCCAGCGAACGCGATTTGGAAAAGGTCTGCACGATCAGCAGATTATCGTATTTCCCGATGAGTTTCACCGCGCTTTCCCCGCCGAAATCGACGTACGCCTCGTCCACGAGCACGACGCTGCCGCGGTTGCTTTCCGCAAGCGTTTCGACGGCGGAAAGCGGCAGGTATATCCCCGTCTGCGCGTTGGGGTTGGCGATGACGACGAGTTTCTTTTTATCGGCGTATTGCGCCGCATCCACCGTGAAATCCTCCCGCAAGGGGACGATCTCCGCCGCGGCGCCGAAGAGCGCGGCGAATACCTTGTAAAACCCGTACGTTACGTCCGGAAAACAAACGCCGTTTTCCGCAAAGGCGCGGAAGGCGAAAGCCAGAATTTCATCCGAGCCGTTGCCGACGGCGACGTTCTTTTCCCCCACGCCGTAATGCGCGGCGATCGCGCCGCGAAGGGCGGCGCACGTCGGGTCGGAATAAAGGCGCAGATCGTCGATCGCTTTGTCGGTGATCAGCGATACGGCGTACCGACTGGGGAAATACGGATTTTCGTTTGTATTGAGTTTGACGAACGCCCCGTCTTTCGGCTGCTCGCCGGGAACGTACGGCGCGAGGGTCAAAAGATCTTTCGCCAGATATTCACTCATCGTTTAACCTCACTTTCACGCTTTCCGCATGGGCGTTGAGCCCTTCGGAGCGCGCGAACGCCATGATCGATGCGCCCTCTTTTTTCAACGTTTCTTCGTCGTAACGGATGTATTGCACCGCTTTGACGAAATCGTTTGCGCCGAGGGCGGACGCGTAACGCGCGCTCCCCCCCGTAGGCAGGGTGTGGTTCGTCCCCGCAAAGTAATCCCCCGCCGCCTCCGGCGTATTGTAGCCCAAAAATACCGATCCGGCGTTATGGATACGCTCGAAAAGCCCGAAAGGATCCCGCACGCAAAGTTCCAGATGTTCCGGCGCGAGGGCGTCGGAAATTTCCGCCGCCTCTTCAAGGCTGTTTGCGAGAATGATTTTGCCGTTGTTTTTCAAAGAAATTTCCGCGATGGCGGCGCGGGGCAGTTTTTTCACCCTGCGTTCCAGCGCCGCGGAAACATCCCGCGCCAGCGTTTCGCTGTCGGTTACGAGCACCGCCGAAGCGAGTTTGTCGTGTTCCGCCTGCGACAGCATATCCGCCGCCACGTGTTCCGCTTTCGCCTGCCCGTCCGCGATGATGAGGATCTCGCTGGGACCGGCGATCATGTCGATCCCGACGGCGCCGAATACATGCCGTTTCGCCGCCGCCACGTAGATATTGCCCGGCCCCGTGATCTTATCCGCTCTCGGCACGCTTTCCGTACCGTAGGCGAGCGCGGCGATCGCCTGCGCGCCGCCGATCTTATAGATTTCGTCCACGCCGGCGACGGCCGCAGCCGCCAGCACCGCCGCGCCGATCTTTCCCTCGGCGTCGGGCGGGGTCGTCATCACCACCTTTTTCACCCCCGCTACCTTCGCGGGGACGGCGTTCATCAGCACGGTGGAAGGATACGCCGCCGTACCGCCCGGAACGTAGATGCCCGCGCAGGCGAGAGGGGTGATCTTCTCCCCTAAAATTTTGCCGCCGATGCGCATTTCAAAGCCTTTTATCAACTGCTTTTCATGAAAGGCGGTGATGTTTGCCGCCGCCGTTTTCAGGATCGAAAGATACTCCTCCCCCGTCGCGGAAAGCGCGGCTTTTATCTCCTCCTCGCCGACTTTTAAATCTTTCAGTTCCGCTTTATCGAAAGCGCGCGTGTATTCGTAAAGCGCGGCGTCCCCCCGCTTTTTTACGTTTCCGATGATTTCCTTTACCGTTTTTTCCGCCGCCGCGGCGTCGCTTTCCCTGCGGGTCAGAATTTCCTCTTTCAGCGATTCGCTGTATTTTACGGGTACGATCATTTTACCGCCTCCTTCAATTTGGCGACCATCTTTTCGATCTCGCCGTATTTGAACTTATACGACGCCCTGTTCACGATGAGCCGCGTGCTGATGTCGAAAACCGTTTCGAAAACTTTTAAATTGTTTTCTTTGAGCGTCGCGCCCGTTTCCACGATGTCGACAATGACGTCCGAAAGACCGAGTATGGGCGCGAGTTCGATGGAACCGTTCAGTTTGATGATCTCCGCGTCCCTGCCCTTTTTTACGTAATAATTTCTCGCCACGTTGACGAACTTCGTGGCAACCCTGACGGGGCGCAGGGTATCTTCCCGATAATCTTCCTTCGCGGCGACGCACATGCGGCATTTGCCGAGATTCAGATCGAGAAGTTCGTACACGTCCGGCTCGTTTTCGGCGAGAATGTCCTTCCCCGCGAAACCGACGTCCGCCGCGCCGAGTTCCACGTATTTTGCGGAATCGGCGGGTTTCACCCAGAAATAACTGACGCCGTTTTCCCTGTCGGTAAACACCAGCTTGCGGTTTTCCGGAGAAAATTCGCGGCAGGAATACCCCGCGCCGGAAAGCATACGGTAGACTTTTTCGCCGAGTCTGCCCTTCGGCAACGCCACGTTGATCATTGCACCGCCTCCGCCGTTTTGTAATTTTCTCCCGCGGCGTCCGCCGCAAGTTTCACGCTTTTGCCCGCCGCGATGAGTTCGTCCGCCCGCCTGAGCGCCGCGGCTTCTTTGCCCTTTGTGTAGAGCAAAAGGACGTCCACCGCGTTTTCTTCCCGCCCGAAATAAGAGGATAATTCCCCTAAATACAGCGCGAAACCGATCGCCTGCGCCTTTTTGCCGAATTTTTCCGCCAATTTATCGTATCTGCCGCCCCCGAGCACCGCCTTGGGCACGCCCGCGACGTATCCGTTGAAAATCAGTCCGTTATAATAATCGGCATTGTTTGCGATGGAAAAATTGAGGTTGATCTTCTTGGAAAGACCGAGTTCGCCGAGGATGGAGAGCAAAGAAGAAAGTTCCCCGACGGCGGAAGCCATCTCCTCGTTGAGCGCGAGGCGTTCCGCCTCGGCAAGGGCGGACGCCGCGCTGCCGCCGATCGCCGCCGCGCGTTTGAACGCTTCCGCCTTTTTCGTGTCGATACCTGCATTTTCGGCAAACCGCCCGAAATCGTGGATGTTTTTGTCTTTCAGGCATTTCAGGCACGTTTCCTTATCCTCCCCCGAAACGCCGAGCGCGGCGATCAGACCGTTGACGTAACCCATGTGCGAAAGATCGAGCAGGCAGTTTTCGTTCACCGTGCCGAGGGTTTGCACGATCATGCGGAGGATTTCCGCCTCTTCCGCCCGCCCGACGGTTCCGAGAACTTCCGCGCCGATCACGGAAACTTCGCGGTAGGATTTGCTGCCCTTTTCCAGACGGCAGACCTTTTCGTTGTAGAAATACTTCTTCGTGCCGCCGTCCACGCGGGCGTTCTTCACCACGGACAGGGTTACGTCCGGACGGAGCGCGTATAACTTCCCGTCCAGACCGGCGAACACCGCCATATTCTTATTTAAAAGGAAGTCTTTGTTATCCATATAGACGGAGTATTCTTCAAAAGCCCCCATTTTGTATTCCTCAAACCCGCGGTTTTTAAAATACAGGGAAAGTTCCAAAGAGATCCGCTCTTCCTTTCTCAGTTTACCGACGTCGACCATATCAATCCTCTTTCGCACCGCCGACAAATTTCGCATAACCGCCGCTGCCGTGATTCACGCAGCGGGAAATTCTGCTGAGCGTGGCGCTGCTCAGTTCCGTTTCCGCGATGATGCTGTTATAGGTGTTGCCCTTCAGGAACAACTTGGCGGCATAGGCGCGGCGCGCCATCTGCTCCACTTCCGTATAGGTGCAAAGATCCGCAAGAAGCATCGCGCATTCCTCTTTCGTTTTCGGTTTCAGTAAAATTTCGTAAAGTTCTGCAATATGTTTATCCAACTCTTTTTTATCCATGATTTGCCTGTTCCCCTTTTCTACGGCATCTATTATACTTTATTGCGGTAAAGAAGTAAAGCGTTTCGGAAGGGTTTTTAAAAAAATTTTTTCGGTGAAACGCCGTTTTTAACGCGCTCAGAGAGAATTTTTTTAAAATCCACAAACGGCGTTTATCCGACGGTTTTCGACATCGTGCAGAAATTCTTTCCGGCAGATTTTTGCAAAAACGTACGAAAACAGTGAAAAATGACGAAAAACAGTGCGTTTTTTGCCAAAAACGCACTGTTTTTATCGATTTTTGTCGCTTTTTAATATATATTCGTTTATTTTACTTACGTTGATTTACGCGCTTGTTTTTTTAAATTTTACGTTTTGTGCGGGATTTAGGGCGCAGACGGGAATTTCTCCGTCCGAAAAAACGGCAAAGTTTGATTTTTTACATAAAAGATCATCCACGTATATGGCGCATGGTTTTTATTGTATACCCGCCCCCCGCGATCGTCGCGGGGGGCGGGTATACAAAAGAGCGCGGCGCGCCGCGCTCTTTCAAGCGGTTTATCTTTATGCGAGTTCTTCCCAAACGATCTTCCCTTTTTCAAAATAGCAGCACCGCTTTATGCCGAGATCCGAAAGCGCCGACTTTACGATCTCTTCTTTATCGCAATAACGGGCAACGGTATGCGCGTCGCTGCCGAAGGTGAACATCCTTCCCCCTAACGCCGTATAGCGGGCGATGATATCGAGATCCGGCAGCAGCAAACTGCCCGACCCCGCGGATGATGTGTTGATTTCCAGCGCGACGTTCTTTTCGACGATTTTGCAAAGGATCCGATCGATCATTTCCGGAAAATCCGCATAGCGGATCTTTTTATCCGCATAATCGGTATAGCGGGAGGCGTAACCGAGATGGCCGAGCACCTGAAAGGGATAGGGCGCGGAAAGACTTTCCAGAACCTGTTCGAAATACAGGGTATACGCTTCTTTTGCGTTCAGCCCTTTGCTGAATTCGTTGTGAAAGCAGTCTTTTCCCTTCACCATGTGCACGCTGTTGATGAAAAAATCGAAGGGATAGCGTTCGTAGATTTCGATATACCGATCCACAGCCTCCCTGCAATAGCCGACTTCCAGCCCGCAAAGCACCTTGATCCGCCCTTTATACTTCTCTTTCAGTTCGGCAAAGGTTTCCGTATAGATCTTCAGATCGGGCAGCGGGATCTGCCTGCCGTTCTCGATACAGCGATAATCGTAGTGATCGGTAAACGAAACGGCTTTTTTGCCGAGTTCGACCGCCTTGCGGATATAATTTTCGGGGTCCTCTTCGCTGTCGTGCGAAAAACGCGTATGAATGTGCAAATCGACCATGTCTTTCTCCTTTCGGTATATCAAAACGCCTTTTCAGATCAAAGAAAGCAACCGCCGCCTTCGTGGTTTTATTCTTCCCGAAACAGTATAGCACAAAGCGCGCGGTTTGGGCAAGCGGTTACGGGGCGGAAACCGCGGCGCAGGCTTTTTTTATGAAAAGAAAGCCGGCAAACCGCCGACTTTCCGCAAAAATCACACGAGTTTCAATACGGAAAGGATCACGTTGGTGAAATCCACCGTATTTGCCGAAGCGTTGAACAGCGTCAGGCTGCCGCCGCCCGCGGACGTAACGACAACGCTTTTCGAGCCGCCCACCGACTGCGTCGCGGGGCCGTACACCGTAGTGGAAGAATCCGGAACGGCAGTACCGTCGAGCCGCAGTTCTACGACAACGTTCCCCGCCGTCTGCGAAGTCCCGTTGAATGCATACGTTACGAGATAAGTTCCCGCGGGAATGGTAACGGCGTTCGTCGCTACAGCCATCGTGCTCGCCGGCGTCGCCGCAAGTTGCGTTAAATCGAGCTGCGTATTTGTGGCTGCCGACTGCGTGGCGTTGCCCGCCGTGATCGCATCCGCCGTTCCCGTCGCGCCGGTGGGACCCGTTGCGCCGGTTGCGCCGGCAACGCCTTGAATCCCCTGCGCGCCCTGCAAACCCTGCGCGCCTTGCGGTCCCTGCGGTCCCGTCGCGCCTGTCGCGCCGGTGGGACCCGTTGCGCCGGTGGCGCCGGCAATGCCTTGAATCCCCTGCACGCCCTGCGCGCCGGCAGGTCCGGTCGCACCGGTTGCGCCCGTGGCGCCGGCGGGACCTTGCGCCCCCTGAATCCCCGGTAAACCCTGCGGGCCCTGCGGACCGATCACCGGTTGGGGGACCAGCACGATCCTACGATTATAACAGCCGTCGCACGGGCAGTTGCCGTTCGGATTGTTCCAACAAAAAAATGACATAAAAATACCTCCTTTTTTTATGTACGGGTAGTGTCATTTTCTGTCGTCATAATATGATATGCGGCAAAGCGGACGATGTGTTCGCGCTTATTCTTTTAAAATCTTCCGCACGCGTTCGTAATCGGGAAAGTTATAACGCAAATAATTGTAAAAACGCTTGTCGTGCCAGCGGTTGATGAGGTGCCCGAGTTCGTGCACGATGATGTAATCGAGGCATTCTTCCGGTTTTTTGATCAATTGCAGGCTGAAACAGATCTTCCCCGTGCGGATGTTGCAGGTGCCCCAGCGCGTTTTCATATCGCGTACGGAAAAAGCCGACGCATGCAGCCCCGTTTTTTCCTCCCATACGGGCAGGCGCGATTCTATCTTTTTCACCAGAAGTTTTTTCAGCGCCGCCGCGGCGTGTTTTTCGCCCTCCTGCGGCGGACATTTCAGATACAGTTTCCCCTCTTTGCATTCGTCTTTTTTCGCCCCGAACACGACAATCAGGCGTTCGCCGAATACCGTAACGCAGCCGCCGTGAATGAAATCGAGGTAATCTTCCGCCTTTGCCGCAAGAAGATTTTTCCGGATCCACGCGTATTTTGACGCGGCGAATTTTTCGATCTCCCCTACGGAAACGAACAGCGGCGCGGTCAGGGAAACTTTCCCCGTCCGCCCGACGCGAAGGTGCAGATTTTTGATGTTTTTGCGTTCCACGAAGATCGTAAGATCGCCGATGCGCAAAAGATATTTCCTTTCCACGACGATATTTTACCACGAATTTTTCCGTTTGACAAGGCAATCTTATCAAAAAGAGCGGGCGATCGCGCCCACTCTTTGATTTATGTATATCAGTTTTTGAAAATGACGGAAAAATATTTTAAAATTTATAAATTTTTTCAAATCGGAAAAATAAAGCGCCAAACAGATTTTCCGCACAACGCAAAAAAGAGCAGGCTTTACTGCCTGCTCTTTTTACGCGTTTTTCGTTTTTATTTGTTGAAATATCTCTTCAAAAGACCTTCGAAGGCTTTGCCGTGGCGGGCTTCGTCGCGCGCCATTTCGTGCACGGTGTCGTGAATGGCGTCAAGATTCGCGGCCTTCGCGCGCTTGGCGAGATCAGTCTTGCCGGCGGTGGCGCCGTTTTCCGCGGCGACGCGCAGTTCGAGGTTCTTCTTCGTGGAGGGCGTTACCACCTCGCCGAGAAGTTCCGCAAATTTGGCGGCGTGCTCCGCCTCTTCGTAAGCGGCTTTTTCATAATACAAGCCGATTTCGGGATAACCTTCGCGGAACGCCACGCGGCTCATGGCGAGGTACATGCCCACTTCCGAGCATTCGCCGTTGAAATTCATCCTGAGGTCGTTTTTAATATCCTCCGCCACGTCGGAAGCGACGCCGACGACGTGCTCGGCAGCCCACGTCATTTCGCCTTGTTCGGTGAATTTTTCCTTGGGCGCTTTGCAGACGGGGCAGAAATCCGGCGCGCTGTCGCCTTCGTGAACGTAACCGCAAACGGAACAAACAAACTTCTTCATAATTCTTTTCTCCTTCCTTAAAAATTTTAATTTTTCAAAACCGCGCCGTTTTCGGGCGCGCATTTTTCACAATATCCGTAATAAACGCACTTGCTTTCCGTAACGACGAATTTTTCGCAAAGTTCCGCCGGAACGGGGGTTTTCACGAACACGTCCTCTATCTTTCCGCATTTTTTGCAGACGAAATGAGAATGCTTTTCCGTATGCCCGTCATAATGCGTGAAGACGCCGCCCGTCGAAAGCGCGAGGATCTCCCCCCGCTCTTCCAAAAGTTTCAGATTGCGGTACACCGTGCCCTTGCTGATATCCGGCTTGATTTTCCGCGCACGCTCGTAAACGGCGTAAGCGGTGGGATGATCGTAACAACTGCTTAAAACCTGCATGACGACTTCCCGCGGATAAGAGCGGCGGCTTTGCCGCTTTTCCATAAAAAAACTCCTTATCAGTAATGATTACCATTATTATAGCACAAATCAAAAATTTGTCAAGGCTTTTTCGCAAATTTGCGGCAATTATTTTGAAAAATTTTTCTATGATAGCGGGAAAGCAATGTTACGATCTATGCCTGACGGGGTTTTTAAGGAATTTTTTGTAATGGCGGCGCGGAAATCTCCCCATACTAAGGGCAGTTTTGAAAATTGTGCGATTACTTGTCAACATAACTTTAAATTGAATGCCCGAGAACAAATATTGTCGCTAAAAGCATTTACGGTACGCACCCGACAATCCCGTCGGTAGAGTCGGCAATATCCCCGCACCGCTTAAAAATACGGCGTTTTTCCAGTTGATTCAGTTGA
>CALVUL010000114.1 GCA_944363555.1 uncultured Clostridia bacterium | reverse complement strand
AAAAAAAATCATGTCAAAAACCCTTGTAAAATACTTGCGATTTTACAACATTTAAACCCCGAAAAAAATTGCGGGGCGGCTTTCGGTCAGTCAACTGACGAAAATGAACAAAAAAACCTTGCGTATTACGTCGAAATTTGGTATAATAATAAAGCCGAACGGATTTTCCCCATATCCGCGAGGCAGGGTGCAGGGGCGACCTGCAAGGCGGTTAGCACTTCCACCGCGTTCGCGGAAAGGAGGTGATGTCCGATGAACTTACTTGACTACATATTCATTTTATTGATATTGATAGTTTTGGCAAGGATCGTTAAAGACATAAAAAAATAACCGCCCGTAGTTGGTAGCTTCGGCGGTTATTTTAAATAACATTCGCGGCTAACCGTCTTGGTTGCCCCTTTGCACTTTTAATATACATCATAATTTTGTTTTTGTCAATACTTCGCCGCAAAGTTTTTGCGGTTTTTTTGTTTTTCCGGTCAGTCAACTGACCGAGGGAGCGGGAACGCCGGCGGGGGAGAAGTCCGGCGCAACGCCGGAACGGCGGCGCGCTGCGCGTGCCGGAACGAACATTTTTCATCAAAACGCTTGACGGGAAGGCGGAAAAGCGCTACGCTGCTTTGCGAGCCCTCGAGCGGCGGAGCAGTTTCCCTTTACAAAGAAATGGAAAAAGACAGCAAAACCCCCTTTGCAGCGTTTTGACATTTTTCAAAACGTGTGTTTCCCGCCGCATCGGAAAGATCCGACGGGAAACAGGGGGAGGAAAGCGTCTTGCGAGATGTGCTTCGTTCGCCCCGTCGCAGCATCGCACGTTCACGCGCTTTTGTATCGAAGAAATTATCGACGCGCCCACCCGACTGCCTGAGCGCTTTGCGCGAGCCTTTCTCCGTTCCCGGAGAGCCGAGCCCTGCCCCGAGCTATCATTTATACAGCGCCCAGCCGCTTGGCGCTCCCGCCGCGCTTGCAGCGGCGGATAATCCGAACGGGATCCGTCCGGATAGCGACTTCTATTATCCGCAGGGGTGGAAGTTCGCCGCACTTCCGAGGATTTTGAAGAGGCTGCCCTGCCTTGCTCTTTATATGTAGTTTTAGCAAGCCAAAAAAGCCGGCGGTTTCGTCGGCTTAATTGTCGGAAAAGATCTTGAAGAAATAGAACATAGTACGCCCCCGAAGAGCCTTTACAGGCAGTTGTTTAGCCGCTTGAACTCGCGGACGGTCATCTTGCTGTAATCCTTCTGCGGTTTGGGGAGGGGCGGAAGCGTGTCTTTATAGTGAAAGCCTATTTTACACGTCGGACAAACGTACATCGTGTATGTATTCAATACCGTGCCGCCGTGCTCTTTGACCTTTATGCGCACGCGAGCCGCGCCTCGCCCCGCTCCCGCGACCGTTCTCGTATATTCGAGTTCGCCTTTTTCGACGTTCTTCCAATCTTTGGGCGCAGTTCTGATCCGCGCTTCCGGTCGAAGGTTTCCGCCGCAGAGGGGACATCTTCTGTCGTACTTGTTGTTCATCGGTGTTTCTCCTTTGCCTCGGTTAAGCCGGGCGCTGTAAATATTCGGGTTTCAACGCCGGAATGTCGGAACGGAAAGAAACCCATTCGCGGACGGCGAGTTCGTACTCGTCCGCCGTACCGTCGAAGGAAAAAAACGGGTTTAAACGGGCTGAGCCGGAATAGCGGTATTTGATCGCCCCGTTTTTCGCCAAAATTTCGACGTGCAGCGATACCGTTCTGTAAGCGATGCCGAGCGCCCGCGCCAGTTCCCGTTTGCTGACGTGGATCCTGTTCAGCCTGTCCTTGATCTGTACGAAAACATCGAGGAGCAGCAGCGCGCGCTTGATCTCGCCCAGCCGATCGCCGAAACTCGTCAGATCGTATATGTGGATCTGTCCGTTCATTGCGTTTTACCCTCCTTCCGGCGATTTTTTCGCCGTTTTTTCGTGCCGCCGCCCCCTTCGGAAGGGGTGGCAAAAAAACTGCCTCCGTCGCTGCGCTCCTACGGCGTTTTTTTGAAAAATCGGATTCACATTCATTTATCTGAAACCCGTTTTTCCCGCAGAACGCTTTTTCTGCTACCCACGAAAAAATCGGGAAAAATACGCCTGCACCGACGGGGCGGACGGCGGCGCGGAGCAACGGGCGCACGCGCCCGTCTTTCTCCTTTCGCCGCTATTTCCGCCTCCGTCTTTCGCCCCTTTCGGGGCGTTACGGCATATTTTTCTTCCCCCGATTTTTTCTGCGGCGTTCCACGCCGCCGCCATTAAACGAACATCCGCCCGCCGCCGCGTTCAAACCCTGCACGAGTTCGTCTATCGCGCCGCGCTTCTCTTCGATCGCCTTCGACGTGTTCACGAACTGCCGCCCGTATTTCGTATCCGTACCGCGGATATGCAGCGCCGGATGCAGTTCGCCCTTGATCTCCTTATCGAAATACGATGGATAAAGTTGTTTATACGCGCGATCGTCGTACCTCGCCGCCAGCGACGACGGCACGATCCGCCGCGCCTTTCCGTCGATCTTCATCGCCTTCTGATCTTCGCTCGCGCCGCTGATCGCCGCGTCCGTCTGCGTGTTCGATACGTACGCCAGTTTGTAACTGCGGAACCCGATCGAACGAACGAACCTTTCAAACCCGTGCATGAAATGTGCGAGTTTCGGGCGGCGTTTCTGCTTTTTCTGCATCGCGTCCGAGATGATGAACTTGAAAAAGTTATATATCCCGCAAAGCAAGCCCGATCGGCAGACCCATTCCTGCCCGCTGATCAACTGGTTAAACCCGACAACCCTGCGGCAGTCGATATAGATATTGTTGAAATCCTGTTCGCACGCGATCACCACCCATTTCAGAAAATGCCCGCCGAGGCGGAACATATCCGAAACGTCGTACGGGCGACCTTCGCGGTCGTTGGAGAGTTCGGCTTTTAAAACCGCGCCTATTTCATCGAGAACGACGACCGAATACAGCGGCAGCCGCTCGATGCCGCGCAGGTGCGCGAGCGTTACTTTGTGGCAGCGGTAACCCCTGTCGTCCTCGATGCCGATGTTCGACCATAGACACGGGATGCACGGGCGCATGACGTAAAAATTGTAACTGATCTTGATCTCGTAATATTGCAGCAGTTCGTCCTTGTCGTTCCTTGCGAGGATCTCCGGCTCGCGGCTGTGCCAATCCCAAAAATCATATTGCAGCCGTTCCCACATTTTTAGGGCGAGGATCCGTCCGTCGTGCACGGCGTTCGAGGTCTTTCCGCTGCGGGGCTTGCCCGCGTTGATACGCACGGTGTTTCCGAAATCCAGTTGACAATCGCCCGCATAAGCGATTGCGAAATACGCATAGAATTTTCCGCAGTAATACACGTCGAACACGATCACGAGCAGTTTCAGGCTGAACGGCAGATAGATTCCGTCCCGAAATCCGTCGATGAACCGTATCGCCAGCGCAAGCGCCGCGATAAACAATACGATAAACAACGTGTTGAGCAGCAGCGTTTTCAAGTTGGTTATGTTTTTGGAGATCCGCCACGCCGCGAGCACGATCCCCAAAAGACAAACCGCTACCGCCGCATTGATGAAAAAGTTATGACGCAGCATGTTGACGATCAGAAACACCACCCCGACCGCCAGCGGGATCAGATAGTATAAAAAACCGTTTTTGCAGGCGAGCCATTCGTTGTACAAGATATA
>CALVUL010000113.1 GCA_944363555.1 uncultured Clostridia bacterium | reverse complement strand
CTGCCGCCGCAAAGCGGGCGGCGCGTGGATTATCGTAAACGCGCCCTTTATCGACGATTGGAACGAAAGCGACTACGAATTTTTGGTGCGCTGCCTGAAAAAGACCGCAGAAACGGGCGGCGCGGTGATCGGCGCGTTTGAAAACGGAAATCTGAAAGGGTTCGCGTCGGTGGAGTCCGCGCCCGTGCCCGAAATGGAAAAATACCGCGATCTGACTTCGCTGCACGTTTCTGCGGACAGGCGCGGCTCGGGCATAGGGCGTGCGCTTTTCGATGCGGCAAAGGCAGCCGCGAAAAAATACGGCGGGGAAAAACTGTATATTTCCGCGCATTCCGCCGTGGAAACGCAGGCGTTTTACGCGGCGATGGGGTGCAGGGACGCCGAAACGGTAAACGCCGAACACGTAAAAAAAGAGCCCTTCGACTGCCAGCTCGAATGCGATCTGTAAAAGGGAAAGCGCGGTAAAAACGCACTCTCGTCTGTTGCTCTTAATAGTATAATTCACCAAAACGAAAAAAGCCGCGGGACCAACGGTCTCGCGGCTTTAAAGCGCCTTGAAAAATTCAGGGATTGGAATGTCTTTGCTTGTAATCGATGAGCGCGAGCGCGAACTGGTCGCCGCAGGAAGTGTTGCTTCTGCACTTGATGCCTTTGAGCAGGGAAATAACCTCGTCTATATCCTTGCCTTCCACCAGACGGGAGATCGCCTGCAGGTTGCCCGAGCAGCCGCCGATGAATTTCACGCCCGTTACTTTATTGTCCGCCGTTACGTCGTAAATGATCTGGCGCGAACACGTTCCTTTCGTGATGTAAGTCTGCATATATAGTCCTCCTTTGATGATTAGTCCACGAGATTGTCGTAAATGAGGGAATAAAGATTCGCGGCTTTTTCCTCCCATTTTTTATAAACGTCCTTGGCAGCCTGCCTGTTCGGAACGACGAATTTGAGTTCCAGAAGGGGCTGAATGGGTTCGATGATCTTCAGATAAACGGTGTAAGTGCCGTCCTTGTTCATATAATAATCGGCAACGCACTCCTGCTTTCTGCGGTATTTCGTACGGTTGTTTTTTACGAAGAGGGAAATTTCCTCCCGCGTGCTGGCGGGGATCTTCACGAAAAAGTTCGCCAAACACACCCTGCCGTCGGGCGTAATGGTATAAAGCGGTTCGCCGGAGGAGGAGATCTCGTAAATAAAGCCGTGTTCGATCAACTGCGCGAGAATGGGCTGGCAGTCCATATACGCGATCCAGTTGTTGCTCGAACAGCACATGTCGAGCAAAGTATTTTCGGATAAAGGGACTTCCATTTTATCGAAAACGAACAAAATGATTAATTTGTTTAAAGAAGAATCGCCTTTAACCTGCATATTTTACCCCTTGTACAGTTCTGTTCTTTCCGAAAAAGCGCCGTGCGCGCAAAGTTGCCGAAATGCCGCCTGCCGTTTGCGGCGACGGCGCGATAAACAAAACAGCCCGTGATTTCCTCGCGCGGCAAATATATTATATCATAAAATCCCGTTTTGTAAACACAATTCGCTAAAATTTTCAAAAATTCCGTAAAATCATAGCGTTTTTGCGAAAACTGTGATAAAATAAATAATAAAGCGAAAACGCCGCGGGGAAAACGCGCGGCGCAAAGGAGGTTGCAGATGCAAAGCGATGCGGAAGTCTTTTTACAGCGGGCGGACGAACTGATCGAATCGAAGTATATTTTCGCCGACGCGCGCCTCGCCGCGATGCTCAAAGCCGTCGCCGTTTCTCCCGAAATGATGCGGCTGTTCGGCAGTTGCCTGAAAGGCTTCGATTTTGAAGAGACTTTCACGAAGAGTTTCATCGCATCGGAAGACACTCCCAACCGCGCGGAATACCATCCCCCCAAGGCGATCAAGGAAATGATCGCGCTGGTGTTTTCCGTATTGCTGAAAATCGACGCGGGGGAGATCGAACTCGGCACGTTTTTGAATACCTTCTTTTACGGGGACGGCAGCCTGTTCGGTTCTTACGCGCTGTTTACGGGCAGTTTCGTAAAGCCCTTCCGCAACGCGGTCAAACTGATTTTCGACGGGCTGAAGGAAGAGACGGAAGAACGCCCCTTCTCCCTCGGCGGGGTCATGCGCGCGCGCAGACTTTCCGCGGACGACGCCGTGGACGAGGACGTGCTTTCCGTCGTGAAAAAACTGGTGGAAAAGGACGAAAACACCCTGCTTTCCTCGGGGCTGGACGAAAAACGGCTGGCGCACGCGCTCAGCGTGCTGCGCGGGTTTGCCGCCGCATTGGAAGAAAGCGACCGTTCGCGCATAAAAACGGCGTTTTCGGGGTATATGTTTATGAGCGAGGGGCTTAAAAACCCCGCGATGAACGCGGTCAGGATCGCTAAAATTTTAAAGGAAGGAAAACTGATTTGAAGGACCTTACCGAAAAAACGCTCGTCAAAAACACGGTTTACGCGGGGAAGATCCTTTCCGTCAGGAACGACGTCGTCCTCCTGCCCGACGGCAGGGAAAGCCGCAGGGAGATTGTGGAGCACAACGGCGGCAGCTGCGTACTCGCCGCGGAAAACGGCAGGATCCTCTTTGTAAAACAGTTCCGCTACGCCGCGGGGGAAGTCCTCTACGAGATCCCCGCGGGGAAATTGGAAAAAGGGGAGGAT
>CALVUL010000112.1 GCA_944363555.1 uncultured Clostridia bacterium | reverse complement strand
ATCATATCGGAATAGGCGATATATTCTTCGTCCTCTCCGGTATAGTTTGCGTTCCACGCGTCGATATGCGCCTTGATGGCGTTCTTGCCGTCGAAATCCTTGGCGAAAATACTGATTTTCGCAGGGGTAGGATCGCCCGCGAGGGTTCTGACGGACATCGCCGTAGACTGCCCGCTCCGTTCGTTCAGCACCGGCACGCTGCCGTTTTCCCCGTTTTCCGCCGCCTCGACGATGGCGCGGTTTTCCGCCTCTTTGCTCGTTTCGAGCACCCGCGCCGTCAGCGCGGGCGTATACGCCAGACCGGTATCGAGCACCCCCGTTACGTTTTCCTTCGGGCGGAGAATGCCGACGATCTCCAGTTCCTCGAACGCGCTCTTATCCGCGCCGCTTTCGGAAGGCTGGATGCTGTTTTTGTAGGTTTTCCGCACGTCGTCGTAAGGGTACGCCGCGGCGTTGTCCGCAAGATAAAACTTGGAGCCGACGAGATCTTCAAAGGAAATTTCCGCCGTGCCGTCGAAAGAAAAACTTTCCGCCAAAGGCTTGCCGATCTCCATCGAGCCGCCGATATAGCCCAGAAGAAGCAGCGTGATGTCGCTGATGTTGTTGTAGGAATCCACGACGAGCACGAGTTGGTTATAGTCTTCCGCCGCAAACGAGGGCATCGTTCCGGCGATGACGTCGTACTGTTCTTCGATGAGTCGTTTTGCCGGCATTTCCGCCATCGTGGGCACATAGGAGCGCACGAAACTCGTGCTCACCCCCATCGCCGCCAGATCGGGCGGGATCGCCCCGATCATCGTATATACCGTTTCGATCATCTGAATGACGGTATCCACCGCCATAAAGTTATCCACTCTGAGCTGCGGCGTTTCCGAATCGATGGAAATATCGGTAAAGATGTATTTGTTCATATCGAACCCGTAATCGTACTGCATCGAATAATACAGTTCGGGATCGACTTCGTTCAGATACGTTAAAAACTCTTCCGAAAGGTCGTTGCTCTTCAGCATGCCGATGAGTTTTTCAAAGGCGCTTTGCACGAAGACGTTGTCGAGTTCCGGATACTTTTCCGCCACGTCGCTTTCATAGATCTCGTTGAAAGAGGAAAGGTCGATGGAACTTTCCGAAATGCTCAGCGGATAGGCGGAAAGCGTATCGGTCTGCATGCGCGCCATATACAGGTTGAACCCGTTGGAAAGCGCCAGCACCAGCGCCACGCCGATGATGCCGATGCTGCCGGCGATGCTCGTGAGCGCCGTGCGCGCCTTTTTGCTGAACAGATTTCTGATCGACAGGGCGAACGCCGTCCTGTACCCCATGCGCGGCTTTCTCGAAACTTTGCCGGACATCTCTTCCTCTTCCTCGTAGGGCTGCGTATCCCCCACGAGTTCGCCGTCCAGAAGGCGGATGATGCGGGTGGAATACCGTTCCGCGAGATCGGGATTGTGGGTAACCATGATCACGAGCCGATCCTCGGCGACTTCTTTTAAAAGTTCCATCACCTGTATGCTCGTTTCGGTGTCGAGCGCGCCCGTCGGTTCGTCCGCCAAGATGACTTCGGGATTGTTGACGAGGGCGCGGGCGATGGCGACGCGCTGCATCTGCCCGCCGGAAAGCTGGTTGGGCTTTTTGTGCACCTGATCCGCCAGCCCGACCTTTTCGAGCACCGCACGGGCGCGGGCGCGCCGTTCCGCTTTGGAAACGCCGGAAATGGTGAGCGCCAGTTCCACGTTCGCCAGCACAGACTGGTGCGGGATGAGGTTGTAGGACTGAAAGACGAACCCGATGCAGTTGTTGCGGTAGGCGTCCCAATCCTTATCGTTATAATTTTTCGTGGACTTGCCTTCGATGACGAGATCGCCCGAAGTATACCTGTCCAACCCGCCGATGATGTTCAGAAGGGTGGTCTTGCCGCAGCCGGAAGGGCCGAGGACGGACACGAATTCGTTGCGGCGGAAATCGACGCTCACGCCTTTGAGCGCGGCAACGGTGTTTTCGCCCTCGCCGTAGTGTTTTACGATGTTTTTCAGACTCAACATGATGCGCACTCCTCGCGGTAAAAACCGAAAATTTACCTTTCGTAACGCTTGTTTTGGAGTATTTTATCCCCAAATCGGGGGAAAGTCAAGCGATTGCCTCGGCAAAAACGCAGTTTACCATTATTTTACGGCGGCTGACGAAATACGCCGCGCCCTCCGCGACGGCATCCCCGCCGACCGTCTGATCCTGCCGCGTGAGATAGAAAGAAAGTTCCTTCCCCGTTTCGGGATATACCGTTACCACGACGGTGCCGTTTTCATCCGTGCGGTACAGCGTCGTTCCCAATTCCGCGAGATCGGTCAGCAGCGCGGAAGCGGGCATATCGTTGTATTCCCCCTCCTGTACGCAGCAGATTGCATATTCGGGGCGGAGAAACTGTAAAAATTCCAAGGCGTTGCTGCCGTGCGTGCGCGAACCGTGGTGCGCCGCTTTGTATACGTCCACGCCGGCGGAAAAATCGACGGAATAATAGTTTTCGCCTTCCGAACCGCCCTTTTTGAACATATTGTCGTACACGCCAGCCTCGTAACGCTGCATCACCCGTTCGGCGGGGTCGCCGATCACGTCCCCCGTAAAGACGAAGCGTTTGCCCATGTATTCGAGATAGGTGATGGGGGAAACGGCGTTGATCGCCGCGCTGTCCTTATTGGGTTTTTTGGAGTTGAGTTCGTCGTATTCGCCCTCTTCCGACATCCCCCGCGGCGCGGGGGACAAAAACGCCATGAAAAATTCTTCCGTTTCGCTCTCGCTTTCTATTAAATCGCCCATCTGCGAAATCTCGATTTCGCAGGCGGCGGTGCCGCCGCCCTCCGCCGTGTAGGTTTCCCGCCCGAGGGCTTCCGCGAAATTTTTATACGTCTGCGTTTCGATCACGCCCTCGTCGATGTCGGGCACGTACGCCTTTTCCACCTCGAAGGCGTCGAGGATCTCCACCATGTTGCCCGCGTGGTCGGCGTCGGAATGGGTGAGCATGAGATAATCGATGACTTCCACGCCGAGATCTTCCAAATAGCCCACGATGTAACGGCTCGTATCCGTTTCGCCGGTGTTGCGCCCGTCCCCCGAATCGATAAGCATCACCGTATCGTCGGGAAACTCGATGAAGATGCAGTCCCCCTGCCCCACGTCGAGATAATGCACGCGCAGTTCGTTTTCCCCCTTGGCGAGGTTGGCGGGTTTTTCGTCGTCCCCGAAAATGCGGGAAAAATACCGATTGACGGCGTCTTTGAATTCCGGCACCAGAAAATAACACGCCACCGCCGCGATGAGGGCGAGGATCACCAGCGCGATGACGATTTCCGCGCTGATCTTAACTTTGCTTCTTTTCCTTCCTCCTGCCATTTGCGCACTCCTTCTTTTTGCGGGCGGCGATGCCTTCCTTGATCGCCGGCATTTCCTTCATCGCGGTTTCGTAACCGATCTCGTACATCTCGTGCAGACCCGCGAAACTCGCGGCGCTGTACTGCGAAAGCGGCGGTTTGAGCATGATATCGGAATCCCGATAGCCCTTTTCCGACGTGTTGCCGTACTCGAAGGGCATTTTCGCCAGCCATTCGCCGATAATACTTTTCTTTTCCCTTTTGACAGCCGAAAGATCGATGCCGACGACGTATTCCGCCCCCATCCCGCGCACGAGATCGGCGGGCACGGCGTTGGAAAAGGCGCCGTCCACAAGCAGCCTGCCGCCGATGTTTACCGGTTTGAAAAAAGGCGGATAGGAACTGGACGCGCACAGCGCTTTCGCCACGCTGCCGCTCGCCAGATCCACCTCCTCCCCCGTGCGGTAATCGGTGGCGGTGCAGGCAAAGGGCTTTTTGAGTTCCTCGAACGCCAGATCGCCGATATAGCGGTTGATCACGTCCTCCAGCCCCACGGTATCCATCTTCACCATAAACATATTGGTGATCTCTTTGAAGTTCACCGTTTCCAGCAGGTGGAGGATCTCGTCCGCGCGGTAGCCTTCCGCGTAGAACGCCCCCACGATGCTGCCGATGCTCGCCCCCGCGACGACGTCAAACGCGATGCCGTTTTCCTCGAAGGCTTTCAGCGCGCCGATGTGCGCCATCCCCTTCGCGCCCCCGCTGCCGAGCGCCAGCCCCAGTTTCCTTTCGGACTTCTTCTTTCGGAAAAATTTTGAAAAAAACATGTTTATTCCCCGTCTTTGTTTTCGGGTTCCTCCTGCGCCGGCTCTTTCGTTTCCGCTGCCGCCGCCTCTTTGGGTTTTGTGAGCGCGATCTTCACGATGAACACCGCGAGCATGATCACCACGAGGGCGAACAACCCGTATAAAACGTAATCGAGATACCCTTTCAGCAGTTCCGCCAGTACGGAGATGATCAGCCCCGCGACGAGGTTCCCCCCCAGCACCGGCAGGATGACCTGACGGAATTTCAGCCCTAAAAACACCGCGATCGCCGTGCCCGTCCATACCCCCGTCATGGGCAGGGGAATGGCGATAAAGACGAACACGCCGAGCATCTTTATGCCGGCTTCGCCCATCTTTCCCTTACGGTTTTTCACCTCGTCCGCCTT
This sequence comes from uncultured Clostridia bacterium, assembly GCA_944363555.1. Classification (GTDB taxonomy): domain Bacteria; phylum Bacillota; class Clostridia; order Christensenellales; family Borkfalkiaceae; genus UMGS775. Next base: position 1,346 of record CALVUL010000112.1, on the reverse strand, counting down.
TTTTTGGAAATACGTTTCCACCTTGTTTGCGAAGGAATTGAACCATTTCACCTTTTTCATGAGGTTCAATATGGGGCGCAGCAGAAAGAAGATGGGGATGAACACGATCGTCGAGCCGAGATAGGAAGCCCCCAGCGCGGCGAGAAAGCCCAGCCCGCTGGCGCGGGCGAACACGATGGCGCCTTTGAGTTCGATGAGGGGCACCAAGGAAACGAGCATCGCGGTGATCGCGGGGTCGCCGACGGCGTTGTTTACGGCTTCAATGAAATTATCCAAAATATTCTCCTTCGCGGATTTGCTTTTTTTTCTATAATCAGTATAATGTTTATTATAATCGATGTCAAACAAAAAGGTGCTTTAAATTTATGACGACGCAACAAATGCTATCGGGCTTCCGCCGCGCGATCACGGAATACAAGATGATCCGCAGCGGCGATCGCATCGCCGTGGGCCTTTCCGGCGGCAAGGACAGCGTTACCCTGCTCGCCCTTCTTTCCGCCTATCGGAAGTTTTCCCCCGAAAGTTTTTCCTTGACGGCGATCACCGTGGATCTCGGCTTTGAAAACGCCGATTTTTCTCCCCTCGCCGCCTTCTGCGAAACGATCGGCGTGCCGTATGTGACGGAAAAAACAGAGATCGGCGAAGTGGTGTTCGGCGTACGCAAAGAAAAAAACCCCTGCGCGCTATGCGCCAAAATGCGCAAGGGCGCGCTGGTTTCCGCCGCCGCGGCGCAGGGCTGCAACAAGGTGGCGCTGGGGCACCATGCCGACGATTTTATCGAGACGATGCTGCTTTCCCTCTTCTACGAGGGCAGGCTTTCCTCCATGCCGCCAAAAACGCTGCTCGACAGGACGGGGGTGGTGCAGATCCGCCCGATGATGTATCTGGAAGAGAAGAACATCGCCGCCTACGCGCGCGATCTGCCCGTTTGCAAAAGCTGCTGCCCCGCCGACAAAATTACCCGCCGCGAATACGTGAAAAAAGTCATCGACGGCGTCAAAAAGGAGATCCCCTTCGTGCGCGAACGGATGTACGCCGCGCTGATGCATCCCGAACGCTACAATCTGTTCGATAAATTCCAAAAGGAGATCGACCTGTACTGAGCCGGCAATCAAAACAACTGCGGCGAAGAAAAAGCCCCGCTTGCGGGCGCTCCTTCGCCCCTGCGGAAAGCCCACCCGCAAACCGAATCCGCGCGAAAGCGCCGCCCGCAGCCGCGGGCGGCGCGCGCAGACCGTTCCTCCCCCTTTCGGAGGAAAACAAAAAAGCCGCGCTGGCGGTCGCGGAACGCGAACTCGGTTTTTAAGGAGATCCCGTTATGAAAAAGATCGGCAGAAAAGTTTGCA
>CALVUL010000111.1 GCA_944363555.1 uncultured Clostridia bacterium | reverse complement strand
AGCAGGAACTTATGCTCTATCTGCTGCGAACGGGCACGCATTCCGATTTGTTTTAACGAAATGCTCCGAATGATTTCGGGGCTTTTTTGCCGACGGGGCGGTTTTTGCGAAGGGGTTCGGCGGCGTGGTGTTTTTTCGATTTTTTGCAATTTTCTTTTGCGCGTTTTTTCTTTGAAAATCGTAAAAATTTTTTGTATAATTTTAACATTTAATGCAGCGTGCAGAATATAATACTATTGACATTCGTCAAAAAATCACTTAATAACGGTAAAAATGAGAAAAAATTTAACAAAATATGTTAAAATTGTAATTTTATAAAAATTTTTTGAAAAATTTTAAAATTTTTCTTTCAAACGTTTGACAAACATGCGCGGGCGGTATATACTGTATGCGTAAAAAGAAAAGAAGTTCATTAACCGCCGAAAGCGAATGCGATAAAGCGGGGGATGATCGAATAAAATCGGCTTAAAGGGTAAGCCAAAGGAGCGTTTGTATGAAGAAGTTAGGCAATCGGAAACATCATGAAAGCATTTTCGATCTGGGTAACATCAGCGATCTGCTGTTGTTAAGTCTGTATCTCAACGGGCTGAACAAATAAGGCGCGCTTTCAGGGCGGAAAATTCTTCCGCAGCCGCAGCCGAATCGGCTGCAAGATCCTTTTCCTAAGGAGAAGGATATACAAAAAGAAAACACAGGCGATCGTTTTTTCGGTCGCCTTTTTGATGCGTTCAAAGCCGCCGCCGATTGAAAAAAAAGGCATATTTTGTCGAAAATACGCATAAGTTATACCATCCGAAAAGGGGGTATGGTTGATGCGTGAATATCTGAAACAGCGCATTTTGGAAGAGGCAAGATATATCGCCGAAACAAAAGCCACCGTGCGGCATACGGCGAAAGCGTTTCTTTCCAGCAAGTCTACCGTGCACAAGGACGTAACCGAACGCTTGCGGGAAATCGACAAGGAACTGTACGAAGCGGTGCGTAAGGTGCTGGAAGTCAATCTTTCCGAACGGCATATACGCGGCGGGCTTGCCACAAAGCGAAAGTATCTGAAAGAAAAAAACGACGGAATGTAAAATCCGCCGTTTTTGCTTTTTAAATGACTTTTTTCGCCGGAAAATCGCCGTAATTTAAATAAAACATCAATTTTCGCGTGCTATGATGAATGCGTAAGATCAAAGAAGGCAGCCGATTCCTTTTTGCAAAACGGCGCACACTTCTTCCGCAACTTTTTCCACGGGAACGTCCGGCGCGTACAGCAGCCACTGTTTCACAAGGGCGACGCACCCGCTGGAAACGAACAGATAGTAGGCGTTCAGCCGTTCTTTTGAAGCGTTCGGAAAGTTCTTTCCGTAAACGGATAAAACGATATCGCGGCTGACGCTCACGAATTTTTCCACGATTTCGCTGTCGGAATTCAGCAAAATCACGCATTGTTCCGAATTTTCGCGCAGAAGGGAAAATATTTTTATGAACATTTCCTCGGATAAAAGTTCCGTGCCGAGTTTTTCGCACGCCTCGATGAACACGCGCGAGAAAGATTCGAGCAATTCGTTTTCAAGCTGCTCTTTCAAATCGTAAATATCCATATAATGCGCGTAAAAGGTGGCGCGGTTGATCTGCGCTTTTTCGCACAGTTCGCGCACGGTGATGTGCCGCACGTTTTTACGGGAAAGCAGTTCCAAAAATGCGTCTTTGATCAACGATTTCGTCAGTCGGACGCGCTGGTCGTAGGTGTTGTTTTTCATAAAAAATTCTCCTTAAACGACACATTTGCCGAAAGTGTTTGTTTTCCGCATACCGCGAAGAAGATTGACGGTTGCTTTTTTTCGCGGGAAATAATACAATATAAGGGTAAAAGGCGTATCGTTGCCCGATATACGGAAAAAATCGTTCTTATGTGTATCATACCACAAAAACGGGAAAAATACAACTGACTCACAGGAGGTGAAACGGTATGGATAAAATTTATTTGATCACGGGCGCGGCGGGGCACCTCGGCAGCGCGGTTTGCTCTCTGCTGAAAGAACGGGGGGAACGGGTGCGCGGCCTTGCCTATTATACGGACAATACGGAATTTATCGAAAAACTCGGCGTGGAGATCGTCCGCGGCGACGTTACGGATAAGGAAAGCCTGCGCCCCTTGTTCGCGGACGCCGAAAACGCGTATCTCATCCACACGGCGGCGGTGGTGGATATCAACAGCAGGGAAAACGAACGCATGCGGGAAGTCAACGTGGAGGGCACGAAAAACGTTATCGCCCTCGCGGAGGAATACGGCGTGCAAAAAACGATCTACGTCAGTTCCGTGCACGCCATCCCCGTCCTGCCGCACGGCAGGGTGATGCGGGAAGTGCGTTCTTTTTCGCCCGAAACGGTGGACGGCGCTTACGCGAAATCGAAGGCGGAGGCGGCGGCTTACGTCATCGGGAAAATGGAAGAGGGCTTCAACTGCTGCATCGTGCATCCGTCGGGGATCATCGGTCCGTATCCTTCGCGCGGCAATCATCTGGTGCAGATGATCAAAAATTACGTGAAAGGAATGCTCCCCGGGTGCATTCGGGGCGGTTACGATTTCGTGGACGTGCGCGACTGCGCGCTGGGCATCGCCGCGGCGCTGGAACAGGGGCGCGCGGGGGAGTGTTATCTGCTCACGGGCGGTTACTACAGCATTATCGAAATGCTGAAAATGCTCAAAGAGATCACGCAGGGCAAAAGCGTGCGCGTGTGGCCCGCGTGGCTTGCGAAACTCTTCGCGCCCGCCATGGCGAAAGCGGCGCTCCGCAAAGGGATGAAGCCCGTTTATACGGCGTATTCGTTGTCTACTTTAGGGGTAAACAGCCGTTTTTCGCACGATAAAGCCACGTTCGAGCTGGGCTTTATGCCGCGGGAGCTTTACGAAACGCTGGAAGATACCGTCAGATGGCTGTATTCGAGCGGCGAATGCGTAAAGAAGTTTAAAAAACCGCGCGGCAGCTACGCCGTAAAGCGGGTGCGCGCGGGCACGTGATCGCCGTCGCAATGTCGCTTTTGACGCGCGGATGAGGAATGTTTTTAGGTAAAGAAATCGATATGACGCACGACCGCGCGGAAGATAAAAGAATACCGCCGCGCCGCCCTTCACGGCGGCGCGGCGGTATTCTTTACTGCCACATCACGGGGATGCCGTTTTCGTAATGCCAATATTTTCCCGTTCCGGTGGGAGGATCTTTTGAAAAATAACAGATTTTATCCGCCGTTAAAACCGCGTCGTTTTCGGCGGCGACGTCGATTTTTGCGTAATCTTCCGCCGTGCCGCCGTAATAGACGGTATGCAGCGCCGAGCAGTTGCCGAAAGCGTTTTTGATCTCCGTAACGCTTGCGGGGACGACGACGCTTTCGAGATTTTCGCAGTGCGAAAACGTGCTGATTTCCACGGCGGTTACGCCGTCGGGGAGGGCAACGTGCCGCAGCGATTTGCATGCGGCGAACGCGACGGGACCGATTTTCACCGCGCCGTTTCCCAAGGAAACCTCCGCCAGATTTTCACAACCCCAAAACGCCGCCAAGTTGATGTACCGCACGCTGTCGGGAACGGATATTTTCGTAAGATTTCCGCCGTTTAAATGGAATGCGACGGCGGCGATGCCGCGCGCGTCAGGGCGCAGGGAAACTTCCGAAACGCTGCCGTCGTAACCGATTGCCCAGCCGTCGATATAGGTAACGCCGCCTTCCGTTTTGCGCGCGGCGGGGCAGGAAAACGCCTGCGCGTGGATAAAAGTAACGCTGTCCGGAACCGTGACTTTTTTCACGTTTTCGCCGCCTTTGAAGGCGAGCGCGCCGATCGCGGTTACGGGTTTGCCGTTGTATTCGGAGGGGATGATCAGTTCCGTTACGCCCTCGGGGAGGGAGGACGGGCAGTCGATCTCGTACGCCGTTCT
>CALVUL010000110.1 GCA_944363555.1 uncultured Clostridia bacterium | reverse complement strand
ACGGATTTTTTTTTTTAAACCGCTAAAACCGCGTAAGGCGGCACAAAAATTTGCGCCGCCTTAACTTTGCCCGCGAATGCAAAAAAACGGCTGTAAAAGCGGAAAGCGGCGGTTTTATTGTATGTTTGCGGCGGAAAAGAAGAAAATTGCCGAGCGCCGAATTTTTTTGAAAATTTTCCGATTTTCGATAATTTTCAATATTCATTTAATTTTCACGGGATAAAATACAATTGCAAAAGCGGCAAGGCGCCGACAAAAAGCCCATAAATCTCCACTTTATATATATCTCCAACACAGGCGGCGGAAAGACAAAACTTTCCGCCGCTTGTGTGTTGAAAGGGTTTTTCGCCGGAGGAAAGGGCATGCGGAAAAAATTTAAAAATTTTCCGTCATTCAACGTTCATTTAATTTTCGCGGGGTAAAATACAGGTACAAAAGCGGCGGGCGTGCCGGAAAAAGCTCATACATCTCCACTTTATATATATCTCCAACACGGGCGGCGGAAAGTTTCTTTCCGCCGTCTGTGTCGTTTTCTTCCCGAATTTTGCCGTTCTTCGCCGCAAAACGCCGCCGCGGCGGGGGATTTTTTTGTTTTTTGCCGAAAAATCGCGCAAAACGAAAAATTTTTTACGTAAAAGAGGATAAAACATTTGACAGAGCCCCGCAAAATATATATAATTGTGCTTGCTTGTTCGGTTTAGTAATTTCTTACACGGTGTTTAATAATATTAAACTTTTCTGCAATTTAGTAAATTTTAACAAAAAGTTTATAATTACTAAACAAACGGCGGCTGCGCGAGGTGAAGAAAAAAGATGGTTTTAGGCGAAAAGATCAGGGCGCTCAGGCTTACCTGCGGGCTCACGCAGGAAGAACTCGCCGACAGATGCGAACTGTCCAAGGGGTATATTTCCCAGATCGAAAACGATCTTACGAGCCCTTCGATCGCCACGCTCGTCGATCTGCTTTCGGCGCTGGGTACGAATTTAAAGGAGTTTTTTTCCAGCGCGGAGGACGACGAGAAGGTCGTTTACAGCAAGGAAGAATTTATCGAAAAACTGGGCGGCGGCTATACTCTGAACTGGCTGGTGCCCAACGCGCAGAAAAACGTGATGGAACCGGTGCTCATGTCGCTGCAGTCGGAATCCGCCACGGAGGACGATTTCCCGCACGAGGGCGAGGAGTTCGGTTTCGTGCTGGAAGGGGAGATCAAGATCGTTCTCGGCAAAAAGGCGTATAAGTGCAAAAAGGGACAGAGTTTTTATTTCGTTTCCAACAAAGTGCATAAGATCGTAAACGAAAAAGCCCGCAAGGCCACGTTTATCTGGGTTTCCTCTCCGCCGAATTTCTGAGGCGGGCGGGAATTTTAGGAGATTACATATATGGAAGAAATGACGAAAGAAACGCCGCTTGCGCCGGCGGAAAACGACTGCATCATCGAACTCGTCGATTTGACGCGCGTCTTCGAGGACGACGGCATGGTGGCGGTGGATAATGTCAACCTGAAAGTGAAAAAAGGGCAGTTCGTTACCTTTTTGGGGCCTTCCGGCTGCGGCAAGACCACAACGCTTCGCATGATCGCCGGTTTCGACAAACCTACGAGCGGCAAGATTTTATTGAACGGCAAGGACATCAGCGCCCTGCCGCCCCATAAGCGCCCCGTCAACACGGTGTTTCAGCGTTACGCGCTCTTTCCGCACCTCAACGTATACGACAACGTGGCGTTCGGGCTGAAACTCAAAAAGGTAAAGGTTACCTACGAAACGGAAAACGGCAGGCAGTTTACCAAAGTGGAAAAACTGAGCAAAGCCGACATCGCCGAAAAGGTCAACCGCGCGCTGAAGATCGTCGATCTCGAAGGGTTCGAGCGGCGCAGCGTTTCCACCCTTTCCGGCGGGCAGCAGCAGCGCGTGGCGATCGCCCGCGCCATCGTCAACGAGCCGGAGATCCTTCTGCTCGACGAGCCGCTCGGCGCCCTCGATCTGAAGATGAGAAAGGATATGCAGCTCGAACTCAAAGAGATGCATAAAAAACTCGGCATCACCTTCATCTACGTTACGCACGATCAGGAAGAGGCTCTCACCATGAGCGACACCATCGGGGTGATGAAGGACGGCGAGATCCAGCAGGAAGGCACGCCCCTCGATATTTATAACGAGCCGGTGAACGCCTTCGTAGCCGACTTTATCGGGGAGAGCAACATCTTCTCCGGCACGATGACGGGCAAGCGCAAAGTGCGCTTTCTGAACAAGACTTTCGACTGCGTGGACGATTTTGAAAAGAACGAAAAGGTGGACGTGGTCGTCCGGCCCGAGGACGTCGTCTTTGCCGACGAAGGGCAGGGACAGGTGGACGGCACGATCGTCAGTTCCATCTTCAAGGGCGTGCATTACGAGATGGTGTGCAAGATCGGCAAGACCGAGGTGGTGGCGCAGGATACCTTGGAGCGCAAGGTCGGCGAGAAGGTGAGCGTCGTCATCCGTCCGGAAGATATTCATATCATGGCGAAGGAATTCACCGTCAACAAGTACGAAGGCTATATCACCAAGCACAACACCGTTGCGTTCGGCGACGGGGAATTCGCCTGCGATCTTACGCAGCTTTACGAAAACAGTTTTCTCGACGAAGAGGGGTATCTCATCACGGCGGAAGGCGAAAAACTCGATCTTACCGATACGGACGTAGAGGTGGAAGTCGGGCTGAAAGACATCGAACTCGTGGACGTGGACACCCCCGAACGGGAAGGCGGCGCGGCGGGCAACATCGTTTCCATCATCTATAAAGGCGATCATTATCAGGTCATCGTGCGCACCGACGAGAACGAAGAAGATTACGTCTGCGACACCGAATATACTTGGAACGAAAACGACCGCGTGAGCGTCGTCATTCCCCGCGACGCCATCCGCCTCAGATTAAAAGAGGAGGTCAAACGCTGATGGTGCGGGCGAAGATCGTTTCCAAAGAAACCTATGTAAAAAACGGGGGGATGAAGGGTATCTTCCGGCGCAGTTTTCTCGGCATACCGTACGCGCTTTTTTTGCTGCTGTTCGTCGTGTTCCCGCTGCTGCTCATCGTCGTTTACGCGTTTACCGATGAAAACGGCGCCTTCACCTTTGCGAATTTCGTCGGGTTTTTCAGCAACGCCACGAACGTGAGCAATCTGTTTATCAGCATCGGCATCGCGTTCATCACCACGGCGGTTTGTCTGCTCATCGCCTATCCCGTGGCGTACATCCTTTCGCGGTTCAGATCGGCGCGTTCTTACATCCTCGTGTTGCTTTTCATCGCGCCGATGTGGATCAACTTCGTGCTCCGCGCCTACGCTTTGCGGGAGATCCTCAATCTTTTGGGGCTGCTCGGCAAAACGAATTTTCTGAACGTCATCGTCGGCATGGTGTACGATTTTCTGCCCTTTATGATCCTGCCGATCTATACTACCCTCATCCGTATGGACAAAAGTCTCGAAGAGGCTTCCGCCGACCTCGGCGGCAACGGGGCGGTTACCTTCTTCAAGGTAACGCTGCCGCTCTCCGTGCCGGGCATCGTCAGCGGCGCGATGATGGTGTTTCTGCCCTGCATGAGCTGCTACGTCATCACCGATACCTTCGGGAACAGCAAGATCCCCCTGATCGGGAAACTCATCGAAACGATGTTCGGCAGGGCGTCCGACTGGAATATGGGTTCGGCGATCGCCCTCATCATGCTCGTCATCATGTTCGTGACGATGATATTGACCGGCGGGTTCAAACGCGAAAGCACCGAAAGGGGGAACGCGCTGTGAAAACGAAAAAGATCGTATCGTACGCTTTCCTCGCCCTCGTGCTGCTCTTCGTGTACGCGCCCATTCTGGTGCTCATCATCTTCAGTTTTACCGACGCGCACATCATCGGGCAGTGGCACGGGTTCAGTTTCGATTTATACGTGCGGCTCTTCACCGTGGAAAGGCTCAGGAACATGATCGTCAACACCGTGGTGCTGGCGGCGCTGGCGGGGGCGATCTCCACGGTGCTGGGCACGCTGGGCGCCATGGGCATCTTTTACGCGAAAAAGGGTTGGAGCAAAAGCCTGCAGGGGGCGTCGAACATCAACGTCATCAACGCGGAAATCGTCATCGCGGTATCGCTGGCGCTGGTCTTTTCCATGCTGGCGTTCAACAGGACGTATTACTCCCTGCTCATCGGGCACGTGGCGTTCTGCACGCCCTTTGTGGTGCTCTCCGTCATTCCGAAATTAAAACAGATGGATCCGAGTTTATACGAGGCGGCGCTCGATCTGGGCGCGACGCCGGCGAAGGCGCTTTTCAAAGTGGTGCTGCCGGAAATCCTGCCGGGCATCGTCAGCGGGTTCATGCTGGCGCTCACCCTTTCGCTGGACGATTACATCATCACGTCGTTCACGAAGCCCGCGGAATTCGACACCATCAGTACCTATGTATATAACGCGGTGAAAAACACCGCGAAATCGGAACTGCCCGCCTTCCGCGCGCTGGCGGCGGTCATCTTCGCGGTCATCGCGGCGGTCGTCGTCGTGCTGAATATTCGGGCGAACAGAAAAACGAATAAGAAAATCATTGAAAACAAGGAGATAAAAAGATGAAAAAGATTGCAATGATCGCGCTTGCGGCTTTGATCGCCGCGATGCCGCTTGCGGCGGGAAGGGCGTATGCCGCGGAGGAAACGCTTACGCTGAAAGTGGCGAACTGGGAAGATTACATCGGCGACGGCATCATCGCGGATTTCGAGGCGGCGATGACGGAAAAGTACAATCGACCCGTGCACGTGGAATATTCCACCTTCGGCACCAACGAGGATCTTTACAACGACCTCAAGATCGCCGGCGGCTACGCATACGACGTGATCTGCCCCTCCGATTACATGATCGAAAAGATGGCGAAAGAAGGGATGCTGAAAGAACTCGCCCTGCCGGAGGGCGGCAGTTACGA
>CALVUL010000109.1 GCA_944363555.1 uncultured Clostridia bacterium | reverse complement strand
AGAAATCGGCGGCAGGGAACTTTTCGAACGCGGTTTGAAACAAGCCGCGGCGGTGGGCGCGCAAATCGCTTACCGTCAGGTGGTGGAAATCGCCTTTGCCGAAAACGGTTTTCTTTTGAAAACGGCGGAAGAGGAATATTCCGCGAAGGCGGTGCTTTTGGCGACGGGCGTAGCCCGCAATAAACCCAAACTCGAAGGCGTGGACGCTTTCGACGGCAGGGGCGTGAGTTGGTGCGCCGTTTGCGACGGGTTTTTCTACCGCAAGAAGAAAGTCGGCGTTTACGGCGCGGGCGAATATGCGGCGAGCGAGGCGAAATACCTTGCCGGCATCGGCTGCGCGGTAACGCTTTTCACCGACGGCAGACCCGCGCCCGACGGCGCGGCGGCGGATACCCGTAAACTCGGCGCGCTCTACGGCGGCGAACTGCTGGAAGGCGTAACCCTTGCGGACGGAGAAAAGATCCCGCTTTCCGCGATGTTCATTGCGGAAGGGGTGGCGTCCTCCGGCGATTTTGCCAAGATGCTCGGCATCGAGACGGAAAACGGCGCCGTCAAAGTCAACGGGCGGTGCGAAACCAACGTGCCCGGGCTGTTTGCGGCGGGCGACTGTACCGGCGGGCTTCTGCAGGTGGCGAAAGCCGTGGGGCAGGGTGCCGTCGCCGGCTTTGAAATCTGTCGGTATCTGAAAAACAAGTGATTTTTATATCGTAAAAAAACCGCTCCGCCGCGCGCGAGTATTCGCCGCGGCGGAGCGGTTTTTTATTCTCGCCCCACAAGGTAATCGATGGAAACTTTCAAGTAGTCGGCAAGCGCGATCACGCTATTCATCTGCGGAATTCTGTCGGTATGCAACCATTGGTATAAATGACCGCTTTTTATATTCGTATCTTTGGCAATTTGATATTGCGTAACGCCTTTTTCGTCCATTATTTTTTTCAATTGTTTGCCGAACGGGGGATAGCGGCAGGAAATCGAGTTCTTGACGTTTTCTTCTTTTCCCGTCATCAAAAAATCCAAAGAACATGAAAAAAAATCCGCCAGTTTGATTGCGGTATCCAAGCGAATGCCCGTTTGTCCCCTCAGCCATTTATAGATGGAAGAATTGCTGCTCATCTGCAAGTATGTCTGTAAAGTATTGATACTGACGTTGTTTTCGTTTAAAAGCGTTTTCAGATTGCTGCCGAAACTGTCCATAACATACAGTATAGCAACAATTTGCCGTAAATTGAATATTTTGGCAAATTATTATGATAATTTCTTGACAATGGCAAAATATTAGTATATACTTTTCAAAAAAAGGAGGCTGAAAATGGATTATCTGGGTAAATTGCTGCGCGTTATGGAAACGCTGGAGGTGCATCTTCGCGGCGATAAGGACCCCGTGGAGATCGAGCGGGATAAAGCGGAGAGAGCCGCGCGGGAACGGGTGAAAAAGGAGATCTTTCCGCTGCTCGACGAAAGCCAAAGGAACGTCCTCGAAAGCGCTTTCGCGGCGATAGAGGATCTTTACGATTACCTTTTGCTGCGGGGCAAATCCTTGGCGTTTTCCCTCGGCATCGCCCTCGGGACGGAGGCGATCGCCGCCGTCGAGGAATTTTTTTGCTGGGAATAGCCGTTCTTTCGGAAAAATCCGCTTTACTTATCGGGCGTTTATGGTGTATACTGTTTGCATGACGAGAGCGGAAAAAGCAAAAAACTATTTTTTACAGGGCTATAACTGCACGCAGGCCGTCGTGCTGGCTTTTGCCGACGTGATCGGCATGGACGAGGAAACGATCTTAAAATGCGTTTCTCCCTTCGGCGGCGGCATGGGCAGGCTGCGGGAAGTGTGCGGCACGGTTTCCGGCATGTTTTTCGTGCTGGGGGCGCTCCGCGGCTATGCCGCGCCGAAAGATACGGCAAGCAAAACGCGGCTGTATGCCGAGGTGCAGGAACTCGCCGGAAAATTCCGCGAAGAAAACGGCAGCATCGTCTGCCGCGAACTTTTGGGCGTCGGCGGCGCGGAGCCGCCCGTCCCCGAGGCGCGCACGGCGCAGTATTACAAAAAGCGCCCGTGCCCCGATCTTTGCGCCTGCGCGGCGGGGATTCTGGCGGAAAAACTCGGTTTAAACGAGGGATAATTTGACAAATCCTTTGCGATAGAGTATACTTGATTTACGAAACTTACAGGAGATAAACGATGAAAATTCCCGAGATCTTCGCGGAAAACGTATTTAACGACGACGTGATGCGCAGCCGCCTGCCCAAGGAAACCTATCGGGCGATGCGCCATACCATAGACGAGGGTACCCCCCTCGAACCGCACGTCGCCATGGTGGTTGCCAACGCCATGAAGGATTGGGCGATCGAAAAGGGCGCTACCCATTACACCCACTGGTTCCAGCCGATGACGGGCATCACCGCCGAAAAACACGATTCCTTTCTTTCCGTCAAGGGGGAAGGGGATATTATCATGGAATTTTCCGGAAAAGAACTCATCAAGGGCGAACCTGATGCGTCCAGTTTTCCGTCGGGGGGCTTGCGCGCGACCTTCGAGGCGCGCGGCTATACCGCATGGGACCCCACGTCGTACGCCTTTATCAAGGACGGCACGCTGTGCATCCCCACGGCGTTTTGTTCGTACAGCGGCTTCGCGCTCGATAAAAAGACGCCCCTTCTGCGTTCCATGGACGCGCTGAACCGGCAGGCGATACGTATTCTGCGCCTGTTCGGCAACAAGGAAGTCAGGCGCGTTTATCCCACCGTGGGGCCGGAGCAGGAATATTTTCTGATCGATAAAGATCTCTATGAAAAACGGGAGGATCTCAAACTCACGGGCAGAACGCTTTTCGGCGCGAAATCGCCCAAAGGGCAGGAGTTGGAAGATCATTATTTCGGCACGCTGCGCCCCCGCGTTCTCGCTTTTATGAAGGAACTCGACGAAGAACTGTGGAAACTGGGCATCTATGCCAAGACCGAGCACAACGAGGCGGCGCCCGCGCAGCACGAACTCGCGCCGGTGTTCATTTCGGCGAATATCGCCGCGGATCACAATCAGATCATGATGGAACTGATGAAGAAGATCGCCGGCAAACACAATCTCGCCTGTCTGCTTCACGAAAAGCCCTTCGCCGGCGTGAACGGCAGCGGCAAACACAACAACTGGTCGCTTTCCACCGATACGGGGGTCAACCTTCTGGAACCCGGGAATTCTCCCTATGAAAACGCGCAGTTTCTGCTGTTTTTCACGGCGGTCATCAAGGCGGTGGACGAATATCAGGATCTGCTGCGGGTTTCCACGGCGTCGGCGGGCAACGACAACCGCCTCGGCGGCAGCGAAGCGCCGCCCGCCATCGTTTCCGTGTATATCGGGGAAGAACTGAGCGCCATCATGGACGCCATCGATAAGGGCGTGAACCCTGCGGCGGCGGAAAAGAAGGTGATGAAACTCGGCGTCGATTCCCTGCCGGATTTCCCGCGGGACACCACCGACAGAAACAGAACTTCGCCGATGGCGTTCACCGGCAACAAGTTCGAGTTCCGCATGCTCGGTTCGTCTTTTTCGGTTTCCTGCACCAACTACATCTTAAACACCGCCGTGGCGGAGGAACTTTCGCAGTTTGCCGACGCGCTGGAACGGGCGCCGGATTTCATGAAAGCCCTCAACGAATTGGTGGCAAAGACCGTGCGCGAGCACAAACGCATCGTTTTCAACGGGAACAATTACAGCGCGGAATGGGTGAAGGAGGCGAAACGGCGCGGGCTTTTGAACCTCGTTTATTCCGACGAAGCGCTGCCGTATTTCAAAACCGAAAAGAACATCGCCCTTTTGGAAAAACACGGCGTGCTGAGCAGGGCGGAAGTGGAAAGCCGCACCGATATTCTTTTGGAAAATTACGCGCAGAGCGTGCTCATCGAAGCGGCGTGCATGGCGGATATGGCGATGAAGGAGATCTATCCCGCCGTAGCGGAGTATTCCGCGGCTTTGGCGAACGGCGTGCTGGCGAAACGCGCCGTAAGCCCTTCGATCGCCGCGGACGGGGAAATTTCCCTTCTGGAAAAACTTTCAGAATACGGCGGCGAGATCATGCGCCGTGCGGACGAGATCGACGCCCTGCTCGCGGAGGCGAAAAAGTTTTCCGATCACGAAAGCCTTGCGCATTTCTGCCGCAAAAAGATCCTTTCCTGCATGGAAAAACTGCGCGCCGCCGCGGACGCCGCGGAAGGCGTTACGGCGAAAAGTTTCTGGCGTTTTCCCACGTATGCCGATCTTTTGTTCAGCGTATAATCGCATATCCTGTTTTTGCGGAAAACTTTTTCGTGGTTTTCCGCATTTATTTTTTAAAAGCCCTTGAAAATATCGGCGGAGTATGGTAAAATATGACTATAATCACAACGGAGGGAAAACAATGGAACTGAAAGGCAGCAAAACGGAAGCCAATCTCTGGACGGCTTTTTCCGGCGAATCGCAGGCGAGGAACAAATATACGTATTACGCTTCCAAAGCGAAAAAGGACGGCTACGAACAGATCGCCAAGATTTTCGAAGATACGGCGAACAACGAAAAAGAGCACGCGAAACTTTGGTTCAAACTGCTGAAAAACGGCATCGGTTCCACGGTGGAGAATTTAGAGGACGCGGCTGCGGGCGAAAACTACGAATGGACGGAGATGTACGCCGAATTCGCCAAAGTCGCCGATGAAGAAGGTTTTGCCGACATCGCGCGTACGTTCCGCGGCGTCGCCGCCATCGAAAAGGCGCACGAGGAACGGTATAAGAAACTGCTTGCCAACATCAAGGAAGGCGTCGTGTTTTCCCGCGACGGCGACACCGTTTGGGAATGCGCCAACTGCGGGCACATCCACATCGGTAAAAAGGCGCCGCAGGTTTGCCCCGTATGCGCGCATCCGCAGGCGTATTTCAAGATCAAGGAAACCAATTACTGAGCATGTTTTTTCCGCCCCCGCGTTCGGGGGCGGATTTTCGTTGCGGCAGGTTCGTTCCGCCGCAAAACGCGGGGAGAGCATTATTGAAAGGGAGTGGGTTTGGCATACGCTGGAACCGATCTTCGACGAAAACAGCCGCGTGCTAGTGCTGGGCAGCATGCCGTCGCCCGTCTCGCGCAGGGTCGGTATGTATTACGGCAATAAAGGGAATCGTTTCTGGAAAGCGATCGCGGCGGCGTTCGGGGAGGCGTATCCCGCGAGCGATGCGGAAAAGCACGCCTTTTTAAAGCGCAACCGCATCGCGCTTTGGGACGTTTTGAAAAGCTGCGAGATCGCCGGCGCTTCCGACCAAAGCATCAAAAACGCCGAACCCAACGATTTCGCGCGCATCACCGCGGCGGCGGATATCCGCGCGGTTTTCACGACGGGGAAGATCGCCGCCGCATATTACAAAAAATTCACGGGTAAAGACAGCGTCTGTCTGCCCAGCCCCAGCGGCGCCAACTGCGCCGTGCCCTTTTCCGCGCTGGTGGAAAGTTATAAGCGGATCGCTTCGGCGGCGAAAGGGGAATAACGGAAAAAACGCCCGTAAACGTTTGCCAAAACGGCGGCGATAGTGTACAATACTGTACGGAACAAAAATACGGAGAAAAATATGTTACAGGTAGCGGGCGTATCGCTGCAATTCGGCAGCAGGAAGTTATTCGAGGATGTGAACATCAAATTCACGAACGGCAATTGTTACGGCGTGATCGGCGCGAACGGCGCGGGGAAATCCACCTTTTTACGGGTGCTTTCCGGCGAACTCGAACCCAATAAAGGCGAAGTCGTGCTCGGCAAGAACGAGCGCATGTCCGTACTGATGCAGAATCAGAACGCTTTCGATCACGAAACGGTGCTGCGCACCGTGATGCTGGGGCATAAGCGCCTCGTGCAGATCATGGACGAAAAGGACGCGCTGTACGCAAAGGCGGATTTTTCCGACGAGGACGGCGTGAAGGCGTCGGAACTGGAGACGGAGTTCGCCGAACTCGGCGGCTGGGAAGCGGAAAGCGACGCGGAAAAACTGCTCAACGAACTCGAGATCCCGCAGGACGATTTTTACAGGACGATGGGGGAACTCGACGCGCGCGAAAAGGTGAAGATCCTGCTCGCGCAGGCGTTGTTCGGCAATCCCGACGTGCTGCTTTTGGACGAGCCGACCAACAACCTCGACCTTAAAACGGTCAACTGGCTGGAAGAGTATCTGCTCGGGTTTGAAAACACCGTCATCATCGTATCGCATAACCGTTACTTTCTGAACAAGGTGTGCACGCATATCTGCGACGTGGATTTCGGCAAGATCAATATCTATTTCGGCAATTACGATTTCTGGTACAACACCTCGCAGCTCATCGCGCGGCAGATGAAGGAACAGAACAAGAAGATGGAACAGCGCGCCAAGGAACTGCAGGATTTCATCGCGCGGTTCGCGGCGAACGCCTCCAAATCGAGGCAGGCTACCAGCCGTAAAAAGGAACTGGAAAAGATCACGTTGAACGACATCCGCCCCAGCCTGCGCAAATATCCTTATATCGATTTCAAATACGAGCGCGAAATCGGGAACGATATTCTTTTCGTGGAAAATCTTACGAAAAAGGGCTATTTCGAAAATGTTTCCTTTATCGTGAAAAAGCAGGAAAAGATCGGCGTCGTCGGCGATAACAGCCGCGCGATCACCATGCTTTTCGATATTCTGAGCGGAAAGGAAGAACCAGACGGGGGGTCGTATAAATGGGGCGGCACGATCAAACTCGGCTATATGCCGGAAAACAACGCGGAATATTTCGAGGGGCACGACGAGAATCTCGTGGACTGGCTTTCGCAGTATTCTTACGATCATTACGAGGAGTTTGTGCGCGGCTGGCTGGGCAGGATGCTCTTTTCCGGCGAGGAAACGCAAAAGAGCGTCAAGGTGCTTTCCGGCGGGGAAAAGGTGCGCTGTATGCTGGCGAAAATCATGCTCGAAGGCGGCAATTTCCTCATCTTCGACGAGCCTACCAACCACCTCGATTTAGAGGCGATCACCGCGCTCAACAACGGTATGTGCGCTTTTAAGGGGTGTATGCTGTTTACTTCTCACGACAGAGAACTGATGAACACCGCGGCAAACCGCATCATCGAGATCAATCAAACGAAAACCTTCGATAAACTCGTCAATTACGACGAATATTTAAAGCTCGCCAAGGGCATATAAATATTAAAAAAAGGTTGAGGAAACGATATGAGCAACGGTAAAAAATGGAGGATCGCGGGCGGCGCCGTCAATACGGCGTATTTTCTGGCGGGGGTGATCATCGGCGTCGTTCTCGTCGGCTCGGCGTATGCCGCGCTCGACGCGTTGGAGGAAACCGGCAGCGTGGCGGGGGCAATCGGCGGGGCGCTGGCGATCGCCGTCGTTCTGGGGCTCGCGTATCTCATCGCCGGCGTCTGTTTTATTCTGTTCGTCATTTCGGCAATCTCGCTGATCGTAACGGCGTCCAAAAACAAATCGGTCGTCAAGGGCGCGGGGCTCGTCGCTTTCGGCGTGGTCATGCTGATCATCGGGCTGGCGGTAACGGTGAGCGCTTTTGTGGAAGGCAGTTACGGCGCGCTGGTCTTTGCGGCGGCGTCGATCGCGGCGGCGGTCTTCAATTTTATCTGTTTCGGAAAACAGAAGAAGGCGGACGCCCTTCCCGCGCCGGAGGCGGAAGTCCCCGCCGGAACGGACGCCGTTTCGGAAAACGGCGCTCCGGATGAAAAATAAAACGAAAAGTTCTTGACAAAATTTCGCCGAGGGCGTAAAATAGAAACGTAAAAGAGAAACGGCGGCTTGCACCTGACGGAAAAACGCGGGTTCACGCGGTGGGGCGGGCTTGTCGGATAATGCCGACCGTCTGGGCAGTTTTGATCGGAAGATCAAAACCGCCCTTTTTGTTTTGTTCGGCGCGGGCAAACGGCGCAAAGGAGGAAGAAACATGGATGCATGGCAGGGCTTCAAAGGCGGGAAATGGCGCGATTCGATCGACGTGCGCGATTTCATTCAGGAAAATTACACCCCGTATTACGGGGACGGCGGCTTTTTGTGCGGGCCTACGGCGCGCACGGAAGCGCTCAACGCAAAGTTCAACGAATTATTGAAAAAGGAGCGCGAAAAAGGCGGCGTGCTCGGCATCGATACCGAAACGGTTTCCTCGCTCTTGAACTATCCCGCCGCGTATATCGACAAAGATCTGGAACTGATCGTCGGCTGCCAGACGGGCGCGCCGCTCGTCAGGGGCGTCAATCCCTTCGGCGGCATCCGCATGGCGCGCGCGGCGTGCAAGGCGTACGGATACGAACTTTCCGAAAAGGTCGAGGATGAATTTAAATACAGAACGACGCACAACGACGGCGTTTTCCGCGTCTACGGCGAGGATATGCGCAAGGTGCGCCACGCCGGCATCATCACCGGTCTGCCCGATGCTTACGGCAGGGGGCGCATCATCGGCGATTACCGCCGCGTGGCGCTCTACGGCACGGACAGGCTCATCGAGGAAAAGAAAAAGGATAAAGCGCAGATCGTCGAAGGGCTGATGACGGCGGAAACCGTCAAACTTTCGGAAGAGTTGTACGAACAGATCGAGTTTTTGGAAAAGCTGAAAGCCATGGCTGCGATGTACGGGCTGGATATTTCCCGCCCCGCGGAGAATTTCAACGAGGCGGTGCAATGGGTGTATTTTTCCTATCTCGCGGCGAATAAGGAACAAAACGGCGCGGCGATGTCCCTCGGCAGGGTCAGCACTTTTCTCGATATTTATGCCGAACGCGATTTAAAAAACGGCGTTTTGACGGAAAGCGGCGTGCAGGAGATCGTCGATCACTTCGTCGTCAAACTGCGCGGCATGCGCCACCTTCGCACGCCGGAATACAACGAACTCTTCGGCGGCGACCCCATGTGGATCACGGAAAGCATCGGCGGCATGGGGGAAAACGGCGTCACGCTGGTTACCAAAAATTCCTTCCGTTTTCTGCACACGTTATACAATCTCGGCAGCGCCGCGGAACCGAATCTTACGGTGCTCTGGTCGGAAAAACTGCCGGAAAATTTCAAAAAATACGCGGCGAAAGTGTCGGCGGAAACCGATTCCATACAGTATGAAAACGACGATCTGATGCGGGAAGAAGGGGGCGACGATTACGCCATCGCCTGTTGCGTGAGCCGCATGAAAATCGGCAAACAGATGCAGTATTTCGGGGCGCGCTGCAATCTGGCAAAAACCCTGCTGATGGCGCTGAACGGCGGCGCTGACGAGCGGTATTTTATGCAGATCGGGCCGAAAATGCCCGTCTACGAAGGGGAAACGCTGGAATACGGCGAAGTGATGAAGCGGTTCCGCTTTTATCTCTCGTGGGTGGCGAAAACCTACGTCAATACCATGAACGTCATCCACTTCATGCACGATAAATACGCTTACGAAAAACTGCAGATGGCGTTGCACGACACCGCCGTGGAACGGCTGATGGCGTTCGGCGTGGCGGGGCTCAGCGTGGTCGCAGATTCCCTTTCCGCCATAAAATATGCCTCCGTAAAGCCCGTCAGGAACGAAAACGGCGTCATCGTGGATTTTGAAACGACGGGGGATTTCCCGAAATTCGGCAACGATGACGACAGGGTGGATTCCATCGCCGTCGAAGTGCTGAAAACCTTCTACGGCGAACTTTGCAAAACGCCGTGTTACCGCGGGGCGAAACATACGCTTTCCGTACTGACCATCACGTCCAACGTGGTTTACGGGAAGAAAACGGGCGCCACGCCCGACGGCAGAAAGGCGGGCGAGCCCTTCGCGCCGGGGGCGAATCCGATGCACAACCGCGAAACCAACGGTGCGCTCGCGTCCCTCAATTCCGTGGCGAAACTGCCCTACGAAATCTGCAGGGACGGCACTGCCAACACCTGCTCCATCGTGCCGGACGCGCTGGGAAAAACGGCGGAAGAAAAGACCAATAATCTGGGTGCGATCGCGGACGGGTAGTTCGCGCAGCG
>CALVUL010000108.1 GCA_944363555.1 uncultured Clostridia bacterium | reverse complement strand
ATGAGATTGACGTGGCACGGCTTGCCTTTCAGTAAAGAAACGAGCGCTTCCGCATGCCGCTTGGAATCGTTTTCCCCCGCGATGAGAACGTATTCGAAAACATACCGCCTGCCCGTTACGGAAAAATACCGATCGCAGGCTTTCAGAATCTCGCCGACGGAAAATTTCTTCGCCGCCGGCATGATTCTCCGCCGTTCCCCGTCGTAAGGGGAATGCAGGGAAACCGTAAGCGTGACGGGCAGTTTTTCCTCTGCAAAGCGGTACATCTTATCGACCAGCCCGCAGGTGGAAAGGCTTACGTTTCTCAAAGAGATGTTCAGCCCTCCCTTGGCGGAAAGGTTCTTTAAAAACCGCACGACGTTGTCGTAATTATCCAGCGGTTCGCCGCTGCCCATCAGCACCACGTTGGTTACTTTGCGTTCTTCCGTCGTCCCCCCTTCCGCCGCGTTGACCGCGGCGATCTGTCCTAAAATCTCCCCCGCGGTCAAGTTGCGGACGAGCCCGTTAAGCCCCGACGCGCAGAAAGCGCAGTTCATGCGGCAGCCGACCTGCGTGGAAACGCATTGCGTATTGCCGTACTTATAGCGCATCAGCACGCCCTCGATCACGTTGCCGTCCTGCAGGGCGAAGAGATATTTTTTCGTGCCGTCCGTTCTTTCCAGCGTCTTTACGTTTTTCTCTGCAGGCGCGGCGTACCGATCTTCCAGCGCGGCGCGCAGCGGCTTCGGCAAAGCGGACATCTCCGCAAACGAAAGATTTTTATGAAGCGCGGAAAAAACCTGCCCCGCGCGGAAGGAAGGCTCGGCAAACTGTGCAAATATGCCTTTTAATTCCTCTTCGGAATAATCGAGCAGAATATCCTTCACGGTAACCTCTTTTTCCTCATCTTCGCAAAGAAAAACCCCCCGCCGGCTGTATCCGGCAGAAATTGCAGCCCGCATTTTTTCGTTTCGTGTTCCAGCGGACTGTCTGCAGCGCAAAGTTCGAATTCCGGATTGTTTTTCAGAAAATCTTCCACGTTATCGGAATTTTCCTCCCCGAAAAACGAACAGGTGGAATAATACAGCGCGCCGCCCTCCTTTACGTAACGGGCGCAGTTCTGCAAAATCGCGCGCTGCAAAAATACGAGTTCTTTCAAAGCGTTTTCGTCTTTATTGCGTTTGATGTCCGGATTCTCGAACGCCACGCCGAAACCCGAACAGGGCACGTCGCAAAGCACGGCGTCGACGGCGCCGAAAAAACGCTTTTCCGGTTTCGCCGAATCCGTTACGACGATCTCTATGTTTTCCCTGCGCATCCGTTCCGCGTAGGCGGCGATGAGTCCGGCGCGGTGTTCGTGCAGTTCGCAGGCGACGACTTCGCGGAATTTGCGGGACAAACTGACGCTCTTTCCGCCGGGCGCGGCGCAGGCGTCGAGCAGCCTCTCCCCGCCTTCCACCGCGGCGCAGATCGCCGCGGAACCGACGTTCTGAAAGGTATATACGCCCTTGTCGTAATCGCCGTTCCTGAGAAAATTTTTTACAATAAACGTGTTTTCGAAGGGCGTTTTCGCATAATCCGCACGCAGCGCGGAAAGATAGCCTTCGCCGTCCCCGTCGTAAAAGACCAGCGTGCTATCCCCGCCCTTCGCCGCCATGATCTTTTCCGCGCGCTCCTTCCCGTATTCGCCGATCAGCCGGCGCACCGCAAAGGGCGGAAAGGAATATTGCACGCACAGCCGCTCGAAAGGATCTTCCGGAAGGGGGATCTCCCTTTCGGAAAACCGCCTTAATACGGCGTTCACATACCCGCTGACGCCCCCTTTACCGAGTTTTTTGACGAGTTCGACGGCGTTGTCGATGACGGCGTACGGGCGTTTATGCAGATAGCGGATGTGATACATGGCGATCTTCAACACCGTCCGTACCGCCGCTTTCGGATTTTTTGCGCTCAGCCGCGAAAGAAAATAAGAGAGCGCCGCGTCGTTATCGAGCACGCCGTAGCAGGTTTTGGAAATAAGGGGGCGGTTTTTTTCCTCCACGGGCGTTTCGGTAAGCGCCTGTTTAAGATAAGCCCCTTCGGAATACACCTTGCTCAGAACGGTGTAGCAATCGTAAAAAACCGTCAGCATCCGCCGAGGATCTCCCCTTTCTTCAGTTTTTTACCGCAGAGATATTCCGCCGCGCGCATCCGCCGCGATCCCTGCGGAGTAACTTCCTCGAGCAGGACGGAGCCCTCTCCGCAGGCGATCTCCGCAACCTTATCCGCTTGCAGAACTTCCCCCGCCCGCCCTTTGCCGCAGGCAAGCGAAACCTTATGGATCTTCAGTTGTTCCCCGCCGACGAAGGTATGGGCGCACGGCCAAGGCTCGTACGCGCGCACGCGGTTTTTCACCGCTTCGGCGGAAAGGGAAAAATCCAAAAGCGCGTCCTTTTTTTCGATTTTTTTCACATACGTCGCCGCGGCGGGATCCTGCGGCGTAAAGACCGCTTTTCCGGAAAGGATCAGCCCGATCGCCTCCTCGATGCACGCCGCGCCGAGCAGGGAAAGCCGGTCGGAAAGTTCGCCCGCCGTCTCGTTTTCGCCGATATCCACGCTCCTTTGCAGCAGCATATCGCCGGCGTCCGTTTCGTAAATTGTTTGCATGACGGTGATCCCCGTGCGTTTTTCCCCCGCGAGGATCGCGCCCTGTATCGGCGCGGCGCCGCGGTATTTCGGCAGCAGAGATCCGTGGATGTTCAAAGTGTAAAGCCGCGGAACGGCGAGGATCTCCTCGCTTAAAATCTGCCCGAACGCGCAGGTGACGAAAAGATCGGCGCAAAGCGCTTTCAGATCGCCTGCCCCTTCTTTTCTTACGCTCGCATATTCCAGAACCTTCACGCCCTTTTTTTCGGCGAACGCTTTGACGGCGGAAGGCGTTAAAATCTGCTTTCTGCCCACCTTTTTATCGGGCGCGGTAACGACGGCGGCGATCTCGACGCGCCCGTCCTGCAAAAGCGCGGCGAGCGGCGGCACGGCGAAATCGGGCGTGCCGAAATATACCGCTTTCAGTTTACTTGCCATCCGCTTTGATCTCCGTCGCTTTATCGATGTACAAAATGCCGTCCAGATGATCGTATTCGTGGCAGATCGCGCGGGCGAAGAAATCGTACGCTTTTAACGCGAAGGGTTTGCCGCCGCGGTCGAACGCCTTCACTTCCACCATGCGCGGGCGTTCCACCGTGCCGTATTTGCCGTGCACGGACAGACAGCCTTCTTCCCCCACCTGCCTGCCTTTCGCCTTGACGATCACGGGATTGACGAACTCAAAATACCCGTCCTTTACGTCCACCACGAAGGCGCGGCGCAAAACGCCCACCTGCGGCGCGGCAAGGCCCGCGCCGTTTGCCTGCGCGAGGGTTTCTTTCATGTCGTCCAGAAGTTCGGCGAGTTTTTCGTCGAACGATTCCACAGGCGCGCACTTTTTCCTCAGAACGTCGTCGCCGACCTGCACTATATTTCTGATTGCCATATCGTTTTCCTCTATGTAAGATTGTTCGGATTGACTTCCACGTTCACGTATACGCCGCGGATCTTTACCGCCGCGCAGATCTCCCGCACGCGGTATTTGAAACCTTTCAGGTTTGTCCGCATGAGCACCTGATAGCGGAACTTGTTGTTGAGCCGTTTGATGGGCGCTTTCATATACCCGAAAAAGCGGAACCCCGCGGCGTTTTCCAGATACAGCGCGTTCAGCGCGTCGTAAACGGTTTTGAGGGCGTCGCGCGCCTTGCCGTCGTCCTCGGCGGAAACGAGCACGCGGATGATCTCCGTAAAAGGCGGAAATCCCGTAGCGCGGCGCAGGGCGATCTCGCTTTCGTAAAATCCTTTATAATCGTAATTGACGGCGTAACGCAGCACGTTGTTTTCCGGCTGATAGGTCTGCAGAACGACTTTGCCCGTTTCCCCCGCGCGCCCGCTTCTGCCCGCCACCTGCGTGATGAGCTGAAAGGTCCTTTCCCCGCTCCTGTAATCGGAAAAATGCAGGCTCATATCCGCGTCGAGAATGCCGACGAGGGTTACCGACGGAAAGTCGTGCCCCTTGGCGATCATCTGCGTTCCCACGAGGATATCCGCCTTTTTACCGGCGAAATCCCGCAGTATTTTCAGGTGCCCTTCTTTATTCTGCGTGGTATCCCGATCCATCCGCAGAATGCGCGCCGCGGGAAAGAGTTTTTGCAGTTCGTTGACCGCGCGCTGCGTCCCCACGCCGCCGTAGCGGAGAAACGTGCTGCCGCACACGGGGCATTTTTCGATCATTTTATATTTCGCGTTGCAGTAATGGCATTTCAGCGCGCCCTCTTCCAGATGGTAGGTAAGCGCCACGTCGCATGCCTCGCACGTCGGCACATAGCCGCAGGAAGTGCAGATCACGCTTTTGGAATAGCCGCGCTGATTGAGAAAGACGATCGCCTGATTTCCGCAGGAAAGCGCCCGATCGAGTTCGGCTTTGAGCGCGGAAGAAAACACCGTGTTGTTCCCCCGCCGCACTTCGCGGCGCATATCGACGATCTCCACTTCCGGCAGCGCTCGTTTGTTGACGCGCTCCGGCATTTTTGCGAGATTGTAAACCCCTTCCTCGGCGCGTTTGTACGATTCCACCGACGGCGTCGCGCTGCCGATGACGATCTTCGCGCCGTTATAATCCGCGCGGAAACGCGCCACGTCGAGCGTGTTGTACCGCGGCGCGGATTCGCTTTGATAACTGCCGTCGTGCTCCTCGTCGATGACGATCAGCCCCACGTTTTCCAGCGGCGCGAACACCGCGCTCCGCGCGCCGACGGCGATCCTCGCCTCGCCGCTCCGCAAACGCCACCATTCGTCGAACCGCTCGCCCGCCGCCAGCCCGCTGTGCAGGATGGCGCAGGCGTCGCCGAACCTGCCGCGGAGGTTTTTCAGCATCTGCGGCGTCAGGGAAATTTCCGGCACCAGAAGGATCGCCGTTTTCCCCCGATCCAAAACGCTTTTGATGAGAGAAAGATAGACTTCCGTCTTTCCGCTCCCCGTTACGCCGTGCAGCAGCGTTACCTGTTTTTCGGTGTCGGTTATGCTTTCCACGGCGCGTTTTTGCCACGCGGTCAGTTCGACGGGCTTTTCAAGATCGGCGATCTGCGTATACGGCTTCCGCCCGCTCTTTTCCTCCTTTATGCGGATAAAACCTTTTTCCGCAAGCGCCGCCATCGCCGCCGCGCCGAACGCGGCGTTGCATTCGGAAAGCCGCGCGCGCTTTTCCCCGCTTAAAAACAACAGCGCCGCGCGCTGTTTCTGCGCCGTTTTCCGTAAGGACGAGAGCGCGCTCTCGGTATCTTCCGCGGCGTATTCGGCGTACTTTACCGTCTGCGCCCGCACCGTTCCCCGCCGCATTTCCGCAGGGAGAAACAAGCGCAGCGCCGCCGCTTTGCCGACGAAAAACGCCTCGGATATCCTCTCTGCGAGCCGCAGGCATTCTTCCGTCAGCGCGGGCACGTCGTCGAGTTTTGCGATCACCCGTTTGATGCGTTCCGGAGGATAATCGGCGTCCGGTTTCACGCGTATGACGAAACCGTCCTTTTTCTGCCCGCCGAAAGGAACGAGCACTCTGTCGCCGGCGCGGATGTCGTCTCCGTCGTAACTATATTCAAAAATCCTGTCCGTTTCGCCGCTCAAAATATCGACGATCACATCGACGTACATCCGCTTCCACTCCGAAAAACAAAATATGTTCGGCTTATGCGCGAACACATTTTACGCTGTAATATTCAATCTTCGCTGGCGATGAGTTTGCCTTCGTAAATTTCCTGCGCGGCGACCGACAGGGCTTTCTTGTTGCCCGGCAGATCGTTCATTCCCTGATTCTGCGCCTGTTCCAAAAGTTGGCGCGCGCGCTTGGAGGCGACGACGCACAAAGCGTATTTCGAGCCGATTTTTGCGGCAAGCGTGTCGATGGGCGGTTCCTGTATCATATCATTCACTCTCCTTTCTGATGATTTCCATCAGTTCGTTATATGTTTTTTCCAGTTTATCGTTGATCACGACATAATCGTAATCCTTTTCCAGAGAATATTCGTAATCGAGCCGCGCAAGGCGCTTTTCGATCTTTTCGAAACTTTCCGTATTTCTGTGGATCAGCCTGTCGCGGAGCGCCTCCACGGACGGGGCTTTGAGAAAGATCAGCACCGCTTCGGGGCACTGTTTTTTCACCAGTTCGCCGCCGTTCACGTCGATCTCCAAAAGCACGTTCTTCGTTTCGAGCATCGATTCCACATAATCTTTCGGCGTGCCGTAAAAATTATCGAAATGCTCGGAATACTCGTAAAAAAGGTTGCCGTTCGCGCGGCGGAGAAACTCTTCCTTCGTCAAAAAGAAATAATCCACCCCGTCCGTTTCTCCCGCCCGCGGCTTCCGCGTCGTGCAGGAAACGCTGAGCGCGATATCGGCGTTTCTTTCTTTGATCATCTTCGCAAGCGTGCCTTTGCCGACGCCGGAGGGACCGGAAAGAACGAATAATTTATGTTTCATAAGTTCCTCTCATTCGAGGTTCTGCACCTGCTCGCGGATCTTTTCGATCTCGCCCTTCAAAAGCAGACCCGCGTCCGTAACGGCGATGTCGTTTGCTTTTGAACAGATGGTGTTCGCCTCTCTGTTGAATTCCTGTATGAGAAAATCGATCTGTTTTCCGCTGCCTTCCGTTCCGATCAGTTTATAAAACTGCGCGATGTGCGAACGCAGGCGGGTAAGTTCCTCGTCGATATTCGATTTATCCGCAAAGAACGCCACTTCGTTCAAAAGGCGCGTTTCGTCGTACTGCACGTCGCCGAGGACTTCTTTCATCCGTTCTTTCAGTTTCGCGGCGTAATCTTCCTTGACTTTCGGCGCGCGCAGGGCAATGCGCTCCACGATTTCCCCGACGGTTTCCATCCGCGCTTTCAGATCGGCAACGAGTTTTTCCCCTTCCGCGGAACGCATCGCGTCGAGCGCGGCGAGGGCGGCTTCCGCCGTGCGGATGAACGTAGGCTCGAATTCCGAATAATCGCCGAAGGCGTTCGCGTCCTTCACCACGTCCGGCAGGCGCAGCAGGGAGGTAGCGGTAACGTCGTTTTCCACGCCGCAGCGCGCCGCCAACGCTTTCGCCGCCGCAACGTAACTTTCCGCAAGGGCGTAATCGACGTTGAGTTCCGCCGTTTTTTCGCGGTTATCGGCAAAGGATACGAAAACATCCACTCTGCCGCGGCGCAGTTTTTTCTGTACGCATTTGCGGAGCGCGTCCTCAAAAGCGATAAAGGAGCGCGGGAGTTTCGCGCTGACGTCGAGATTGCGGTTGTTTACCGATTTGATCTCCACGAGCAGATCTATGCAATTATCCTTATATTCGGCTCTGCCGTATCCCGTCATGCTTTTCATCGGCGTATCCTTTATTTTAATATTGTAACACACATTTGTTGAAATTTCAACCGTTTATTAAAGATTTAAACTCTTCCTCGCCGATAATTTTTATTCCCAGCGCTTTCGCTTTGTCCAGTTTCGACCCCGCTTTTTCCCCCGCGACGACAAGCGTTGTCGTTTTCGTAACGCCGCTTTGCGGTTCGCCGCCCAGCCGGCGGACGATCTCCTCCGCCTCGCCGCGGGTAAACTGCGACAACGAGCCCGTCAGCACGACTTTTTGCCCGACGAATACGCCTTCTTCCGCGGTTTTTTCGTATTCGATCTCCACGCCGAGGGAAAAAAGCCGGTCTATTTCCGCACGGTTTTCCCCGTCGCGGAAATAACCCGCGATGCTTTCCGCCACCGTTTCGCCGACGTCGTCCATGGCGGTGAGATCCTCGACCTTCGCGTTTTGCAGCGCTTCGATGTCAATAAACCTTTTCGCCAGATCGCCCGCCGTCTTTTTGCCGACGTTTTCGATGCCGAGGGCGTAAAGGAAATTGCGGAAACGGATCTTCTTCGCCCCCGCGATGTTTTTGAGCAGGTTATCCGCTTTTTTCGATTTGAACCCTTCGAGTTTTAAAAGGCTTTCCTTTTCGAGCGCGTAGAGATCGGAAAATTTCTTCACCCCGAGTTCGTCGTAAAGCTGCGCCGCGGTCATTTCGGAAAATCCTTCAATATTCGCGCCGTCTTTCGAACAGAAATTCGTAACGGAATAGATCACCCTGTCGCGGCAGTCGCGGTTGGTGCAGAAAAGATTCGCGCCGATCTCCGAAAGCGGCCGCCCGCAGGAAGGGCAGGTTTCGGGGGGCAGGATCTCCTCGCAGCCTTCGCCGGTCTCCGTGGTGCCGAGAATCTCCGGAATGACCTCGTTGCTGCGGCGCACGAGCACCCGCGCGCCCTTTTTGACGCCTTTCCTGACGATGTCCCCGTAATTGTTGAGCGTCGCCTTTTTCACCGTCGCGCCGGCGAGTTCCACCGGATCGAGCAGGGCGAGCGGCGTTAACTTCCCCGTTCTTCCGACCTGCCAGACAACGTCCTTCAAAAGCGTCGTAACCTCCTCCGCCTCGAATTTATAGGCGATCGCCCAGCGCGGGAATTTATCGGTGGCGCCGAGTTCTTCCCTGACGGAAAAATCGTTGACCTTCACCACCGCGCCGTCCGTTAAGATGTCGAGATCCCCGCGGGTTCTATCGACTTCTTCGATGGCGGCGTATACCTCTTCGAGATTTTTACACACTCTGAGGAAGGGATGCACCTTAAAGCCGTGCGCTTTTAAAAATTCCACGCAATCCGTCTGGGATTTCAGCGTGCCCGAGGACATATAGTTCACGTTGTAAAACATGATGTCGAGCCGGCGCGCCGCCGTTACTTTCGGATCGAGGTTCCTGATCGCGCCCGCCACGGCGTTGCGTGCGTTTTTCAGCGGTTCCGCCGCCGTTTCATTATATTTTTTCAGCGCGGAAAGGCGCATGATCGCCTCCCCCTGCACTTCCAGAACGCCGGAATAATCGACGGTAAGCGGAAAACTTTTGACGGTCAGCACCTGCGCGGTTACGTCCTCCCCGACGACGCCGTTGCCGCGCGTCGCCGCGCCTTTGAATTTTCCGCCCTCATAGGTCAGACAGACGGTGAGCCCGTCGAATTTATATTCCACGGTGTATTCCACGGGACGGGGATCGATCTTCCCGATGCGTTCGCCGAAGGCTTCGAGTTCCTCTTTCGTAAGCGCTTTGTCCAAACTGTACAGCCTGCGGATGTGTTCGTGTTTGCCGAACGCCGCCACGGGTTCGCCGCCCACGCGGCGGGTGGGCGAATCGGCGAGCCTTTCCCCCGTCTGTTTTTCCAGCCGCACGAGTTCGTCGTAAAGCGCGTCGTACTCCTTATCGGAAACAGTGGGCGCATCGAGCACGTAATATTCGTACGCGTAACGGTTGAGCGTATCGACAAGCCGGCGCATTCTCTCCATTCTTTTCTCTCCTTAAATCTTTTCCATCGGGGCGAACTTCGCCGCCAGCGATTTGATGCCCGCCGCCTTGAAAGCCACGTCCACGATGAGGTTGCCCGCATCGCCCTTCGTCTGAATGACGATGCCTTCGCCGAACTTGACGTGCCTGACCCTGTCGCCGGTCTTATAGCCGGCGGAAACTAACTGCGCTTTTTTCTGCGCCTCCTGCATCTTTTTAATGTAATTTTCCGCGTATCCGGAAGAAAAACCCGCGCCGAACGCGCCGCTTTCCCCGAAATCGTTTCCGCCCGACGATCCTCTTTCAAAGGCGGGCGTGCGGACGCGCTCCGTCTCTTCCCCCGCAAGGCGCATCTCTTTGAGAAAACGCGAAGGCAGCATATGCTGGCGGCTGCCGTACAGAAAACGGTTCCGCGAATTGGTGATGTACAGTTTTTCCCTCGCGCGAGTGATGGCGACGTACATCAGCCGCCGCTCTTCCTCCATTTCCTCCACGGAGGAAACGGCGCGGGAGATGGGAAACACGCTTTCTTCCAGCCCGCAGATGAACACGCACTTGAATTCCAGCCCTTTCACCGCGTGGATCGTGGCGATATTGACGGTATCTTCTTCCGCGATGTTGTCGGAATCGGCGCTCAGCGTTACGGAATTGAGATAATCGGACAAATTCGCCCCCGCGTTCAGACGGGAAAAATCCAGTATACTGTTCTGAAATTCGTCGATATTCATCCGCTTGTTGAGATTTTCTTCCGTATCTTCCGCAAACAGCGTGCGATAGCCCGTCTTTGCAAGCATGCGCTCGGTCAGTTCCGGCAGAGAAAGCGTTTCCTTATCGACGATCAGCGAAACGATCAGATCCTTAAATTCGCCGATCTTCGCCTTCGCGCCCGCCGGCATATCGATCTTATCGACGTCGCAAACGGCGTCGAAAAGACTCAAATCGTAATATTTCGCGTAATTTTCCAGTGCGGAAATGCTTTTCCCCCCGATGCCGCGCTTGGGCGTATTGATAATGCGCAGCAGCGCCTCGTCGTCAAGGGGGTTGTTGAGCAGTTTGAGATAGGCAAGGCAGTCTTTGATCTCCTTGCGCTCGAAAAATTTGAACCCGCCGAACACGCGGTACGGTATGCCGTACTTGTTGAATTCCTGCTCGAACGGACGCGAAATGGCGTTCACGCGCATGAGCACGGCATAGTCTTTCGCCTTCCATTCGGGGTGCGCCGCAAAGGATTTTTTGATCTGCAGGGCGGTATACGCGGCCTCGTCGTTCTCGTCGAGGGCGGTGAAACGTTCGATCTCCGCGCCGCCGTCGTTTTCCGTCCAGAGTTCTTTTGCGTTGCGTTCCGTATTGTGGGCGATGACCGCGTTCGCAAGATCCAAGATCTTTTTCGTGGAACGGTAATTCTGTTCCAGTTTAAACGTCTTTACGCCGGTAAAATTTTTGCCGAATTCCAAAATGTTGCGGATGTCCGCCCCGCGCCAGCCGTAAATGCTCTGGTCATCGTCCCCCACTACGAAGAGATTGCCGTGCCGCGCGGCGAGCAGTTCCACGATCTTGAACTGCACGCGGTTGGTATCCTGAAATTCGTCCACGTGGATATAGCGGAACCGTTCGGCATAGTAATCGAGGGTATCTTTGTCGCTCGCAAGCAGGCGGTATGTCTTTACGAGCAGATCGTCGAAATCCATGGCGTTGGATTTATAAAGCGTATCTTCATACGCGGCGAACACCTTGCAGATCTCGTCGATATGCCTGACGGCGATATTCTCCTCTTCGTATTCCTCCGGCGTCTGCGCCTTGTTTTTCGCCGCGCCGATATGGAATTTCACTTTCTTCGCAAACTCGTCGTCATACCCGCGCTCCGTGCACAGCCTCTTGACGACGCGCTCTTTGTCGTTATCGTCGTAAATGGTGAAATTGCCGTTGTAATGATCGTCCAAGCGGGAAATATCCTGCCGAAGGATGCGCACGCACATGCTGTGGATGGTAGATACCCACATGCCGCCTATATCCCCCACGAAACGGGCGAGGCGTTCTTTCATCTCGTTCGCCGCCTTGTTGGTAAAAGTGATTGCCAGAATATTCGACGGCGATACCCCTTTTTCCAAGATCAGGTAAGCGATCCTGCTGGTCAGCACGCGGGTTTTTCCGCTGCCCGCGCCGGCGATGACCAGAACGGCGCCCTCCGTTTCCTTTACCGGAGCGAGCTGCGCGGGATTGAGTTTTTTGAGTATTTCTTCTATCGTAGGTCTTTCCATGAACGATTCTCCGCATCTATTTTATCATACCGCCCGCGATTTTTCAAGCGAATACCGCTTGCAAAGCGCGCCGATTTATGGTATTATTTTTTTATGGCAAAATACGATTTGGCGAAAAAGCGCGCGATCGTCACGGGCGCGTCCGGCGGGTTCGGAAGGGAATTTGCCGAAAGATTCGTAAAAGACTACGGCTGCGAGGTCATCGGCATCGGCAGAAACGAAGAAAAACTGCGCGCCCTGCAAAACGCCCTCGGCGGCAACTTTACCTACCGCGTTTTCGACGTCGGCGTAAAGGAAAACTGGGATAACTTCGCCCGCGAACTGCGGGATACGGGGTTTATCCCCGATATTCTCGTCAACAACGCGGGGTTTTTGCTGCCCTTCGCCAAGGCGGAAAAGCATTCCCCCGCCGACGCGGAAGAGATCACCGCCGTTAACTATCTTTCCTCCGTCTATTCCTTTTCCGCGCTGCTGCCGCTGCTCAGCCGTTCCGCCGCGCCGGCGATCGTAAACGTATCCAGTTCCGCGGCGCTCGCGCCGGTGGCGGGCACGGCGCTCTATTCCGCGTCGAAAGCGGCGCTGAAAAGTTTTACGGAATGCCTTTCCATGGACTACAAGGGGAAAATCTACGTGGC
This sequence comes from uncultured Clostridia bacterium, assembly GCA_944363555.1. Classification (GTDB taxonomy): domain Bacteria; phylum Bacillota; class Clostridia; order Christensenellales; family Borkfalkiaceae; genus UMGS775. Next base: position 2,097 of record CALVUL010000108.1, on the reverse strand, counting down.
GGGCGTCTACCCCGGGTTCACGAAAACCGATATTTTCCGCCGCCAGAACAAGGGCGCGGATAACAGACTCATCGAAAAATTATGCGCGCCCGCCGATAAAGCGGTAAAAAAGATCGTGAAAAAACTCCGCCGGAGAAAGACGCGCATCGTTACCGGCGCAGACGCGAAGGCGATGGGCTTTTTTTACCGTCTTTTCCCGTCGCTGACGGCGAAAGCCATCCGCGGCGTACTGGAAAAAAGCAAAATGGAAATCTTCGAGGACGTGTTTTTATGATCATTCGCGTCGTTCCCCACGAAAACGCTTGGGCGGAAGAATTTCAGAAAGAAGCGGGGCTTTTCCGCGCGATCCTCGGCGGCGAACTGCTGCGGGTCTATCACATCGGCAGCACCGCCGTGCCCGATCTGAAAGCGAAACCCGTGATCGACCTCATGCCCGTGGTAAAGGACGTAAACGCCGTAGACCGTTTCAAAGCCGATTTTGAAAGCGCGGGTTACGAATATATGGGCGAACACGGCATTCCCGACAGGCGGTTTCTGAAAAAGGGCGGCGAACACCGCACGCACAACGCGCATATTTTCGGCGTGCGTTCGGAAGGCGACATCCGCCGCCACCTCGCCGTACGCGATTACCTGCGGTCCCATCCTCTTGAAGCGGCGGCGTACGGCGCGCTCAAAGAAAAACTCGCCCTTCTTTTCCCCGCCGACATCGACGGCTATTGCGACGGCAAGGACGCGTTCGTGAAGCAACTTGAACAAAAAGCCCTCGCATTTTACGAAAACCGTTTCAAAACGCTTGACTTCAGCGAAAATTAAGCGTATTATTTGGTGCAATAAAATAAGTCAACTTTGGGCAGGGTGAAATTCCCGACCGGCGGTAATGTCTTTTGCAAGAACGAGTCCGACAGCCCCAACAGCCGATACGGTGCGATCCCGTAACCGCCAGAAACAGTCTGAATGGGAAAGTTGCATTTTCAGCGCAGTTCGTTTGACGGCTGCGCGTTTGAAGATTGCCTTTCACTCCCGAAGTTGTTTCAGGGAGTTTTTTTATGGTAAAATATTTTACGGCGAAACGCCTTGCCTTTCTTTCGGTATTTACCGCGCTCGTGCTGGTTATGACGATGTTCGTCAAGTTCCCGAACCCCGCGATGGGCTATACCAATCTCGGGGACGCGTTCATCTTTCTCGGCGCGATGTGTTTCGGCCCCGCGTTCGCCATGATTTCCGGCGGGATCGGCAGCGCGCTGGCGGACGTGCTTTCCGGATACGCGATGTACGCCCCCTTCACCCTCGTCGTCAAGGGCGCGGAAGGGTTTTTGGCGGGCGTCGTGCTTCACGCGCTTTTGAAAGCCAAATGCAACCGCCATGCGGCGGCGCTCCTTTCCGCCGCCGTCGCCGCATGCGAAATGGTCGCGGGATATTTTCTCGCCAACGCGGCTTTGTACGGCGGATTCGCCGCCGCGGCGGGCGGGCTTTTGAACGACGGCATTCAGGGCGCGATCGGCGTTGTCGCGGCATATATTTTCGCGCTGATTTTAGCGAACGTGAAAGAATTCGACAAATTTGCGGAAAACCCGCTCTCACATGCGGCAAAAAACGAGAACCCGCGAGGAAAAAACGATGAAGATAACCCTCTTAAATGATCTTTCCGGTTACGGAAACTGTTCCCTTACGGCGAACATCCCCGTGCTCAACGTGCTGGGGCATGAAACGCATCCCTTCCCCACGGCGATCTTGTCCAATCAGACGGCGTACGACAGTTATTTCATGAAAAACACTGCGGAATATTTCGACGACTATGTTTCGCAGTGGGAAAAACTCGGCGAAAAAACCGACTGCGTTTACGCGGGTTTTTCCGTAGACGCAGCCCTCCCCCTGAAGGCGGCGGATCTGGCGGAAAAATACGGGGCGATGTTTTTCTTCGACCCCGTTCTCGGCGACAAGGGCGCGCTGTATAAGTGCTTCGACGAAACTTTCGTCTCCCGCTACCGCGCCGCCGCAAAGCGCGCGGATCACACCACGCCGAATTTCACGGCAGCGTGTCTGCTTGCCGCAGAGGATTATTCCTCGTCCCTGCGGGACGGCGACCTGCACAAGTTC
>CALVUL010000107.1 GCA_944363555.1 uncultured Clostridia bacterium | reverse complement strand
ATTTTTTGCAACGGTGCCACTGCAAAGCGTTTTTTTACGTGGAGCGAATTCCGGCGTGATGTCTTAAAGGAGGCAGTTATGTACGCGATCGTGGAAAACGGTTCCAAGCAGTACAGGGCGGAAGTCGGCTCCGTCATCCGATTCGAAAAGCTCGACGCGAACGTGGGCGACAAAGTGGAATTCGCCGTGCTGATGGTTTCCGACGAAAACGGCGTGAAACTCGCGGAAGAAGCCAAGGCGTATAAAGCCGTGGGCGAAGTTACCGAGCAGGGCAAGGGCAAAAAAGTAGTCGTGTATAAGTACAAGGCGAAGAAGAACGAAAGGAAAAAGCAGGGGCACCGCCAGCCGTTCACGGCGGTGAAGATCCTCGAGATCGCTGCGAAATAAGGAGGCTATAAAGATGTTGTTCATTAAATTATTTGCGCACCACAAAGGCGGCGGCAGCACGAAAAACGGCAGGGACAGCGAATCGAAACGTTTGGGTCCCAAGAAGGCGGACGGGCAGGCGGTCCTCGCCGGCAACATCCTCGTTCGTCAGCGCGGTACGAAGTTCCATGCCGGCAACAACGTAGGGATCGGCAGCGACGATACGCTGTTCGCTTTGATCGACGGCGTCGTCAGATTTGAAAGAAGCGGCAAACGCGACAAGCAGGTCAGCGTTTACGCCAAGGAAAATTAAAACGTTTTGCGGGTCGTTTCGTCGGCCCGCATTTTTTTCGCCCGCGCGGCGTTTTCGATCGCGCCCGCGGGAAAACGGGCGCTTTTTTGCGGGGTTTGTTCCGCCGCGGGCAGGAAAGCGGAAGAATAAATCAAAAAGATTGTCGAAAACATTGTCAAAAAATACGGTTTATGGTATACTGATATACGGCGGGGTTATCCGCCTTTATCGCAAATCGGCAGAAAGATTTTTGGAGGAATAAAAATGCAGCAAACAACAGAAGTAAAAGAAATGACGTGCGTTGCAAAGGGTCCCAACCACGGCCCCGCGCCCATTCCCGAAGAGGCGAAATGGGTACAGGCGAAGGAGATCGGCGATATTTCCGGTCTGACGCACGGCGTGGGCTGGTGCGCCCCGCAGCAGGGCGCCTGCAAACTGACGCTCAACGTGAAAAACGGCGTCATCGAAGAGGCGCTGGTGGAAACCCTCGGCTGCTCGGGCATGACGCATTCCGCGGCGATGGCGGCGGAGATCCTTCCCGGCAAGACCATTTTGGAAGCGCTCAACACCGACTTGGTGTGCGACGCCATCAACACCGCGATGCGGGAGTTGTTCCTGCAGATCGTATACGGCAGAACGCAGTCGGCATTTTCGGAGGACGGTCTGCCGATCGGCGCGGGGCTGGAAGATCTCGGCAAAGGGCTGCGTTCGCAGGTCGGCACGATGTTTTCCACGAAGGCGAAGGGGCCGAGGTATCTCGAAATGGCGGAAGGTTACGTCAACAAGATCGCCCTCGATAAGGACGATCAGATCATCGGCTATTCCTTCACCAACCTCGGCAAGATGATGGATTTCATCAAGAAGGGGCTTTCCGCAGACGAGGCGTACAAAAAGGCGTCCGGTCAGTACGGCAGGTTCGACGGCGCCGCGAGATACATCGATCCGAGACAGGAATAAGGAGGTAAGCGACGATGAGTGTTACGTTTGAAAGTTACGAAAGAAGAATCGATAAGATCAACAAAACGCTTGCCGAATACGGCATCAAGGATCTGGAGGACGCGCGCGCGATCTGCCTGAGCAAGGGCGTGGATGCGGAAAGCATCGTGCGCGGCATTCAGCCCATCGCCTTTGAAAACGCCGTGTGGGCGTATACCGTGGGCGCGGCGATCGCCATCAAAAAGGGCTGCACGAAGGCGGCGGACGCGGCTGCGGCGCTGGGCATCGGCTTGCAGAGTTTCTGCATCCCCGGCTCCGTCGCGGATCAGCGGCAGGTCGGGCTGGGGCACGGCAATCTCGCCGCGATGCTCCTTTCCGAGGAAACGAAATGTTTCTGCTTCCTCGCGGGGCACGAATCCTTCGCGGCGGCGGAAGGCGCCATCGGCATCGCCAAAACGGCGAACAAAGTGCGCAAAACGCCCCTGAAAGTCATCTTAAACGGTCTGGGTAAGGACGCCGCTTTCATCATTTCGCGGATCAACGGGTTCACCTATGTGCAGACGAAGTACGATTATTACACGGGCGAACTTAAAATCGTCAAGGAAACCGCTTATTCCGACGGCGACAGGGCGAAAGTCAAGTGCTACGGCTGCGACGACGTGAACGAAGGCGTCGCCGTCATGCGCCACGAATCGGTGGATGTTTCCATCACGGGCAACTCCACCAATCCCACGCGTTTCCAGCACCCCGTTGCCGGCACGTACAAAAAGTGGGCGGTTGAAAACGGCAAGAAGTATTTCTCCGTCGCCAGCGGCGGCGGCACGGGCAGAACGCTGCACCCCGACAACATGGCTGCGGGTCCCGCCAGCTACGGCATGACGGATACGATGGGCAGAATGCATTCCGACGCGCAGTTTGCCGGTTCTTCCTCCGTGCCCGCGCACGTGGAAATGATGGGCTTGATCGGCATGGGCAACAACCCGATGGTTGGCGCTTCCGTGGCGATCGCGGTCGCCGTGGAAGAGGGGATGAAAAAATAATTTCCCCGTCGAAAGGATAAAAACGGATTTACGCAAAACGCGTAAATCCGTTTTTTATTGCCGTAAAACGCCGCTTTCATTCATTTTTCTCTTTGAAACCGCGCGGTCGGGCGGTTCGTTTTGCCCGAAAAAACGGCGATCATCCGTCTTTTTCCTCTTTCAGGATGTATGCGATCGCCTCGATTTCCTCTAAAATACCGTCCAGCGTTTTGCGCGCGTCTAAGCGCCGCCGTTCCCGCCGCTTGCCGTCCGGCTGCCAGTTCGCGCAGGTAAAATCCCGTTTCACCGTTTTCCGCCCGATTTTGCAGCCGCCGCAGTCGGTTTCCTTAAATCTGCCCGCGCCCTTCGTGTAATAGGCGTCGAAATGCCGGCACGCGCGGCAGGGCTTCGCCTTTTTATCTTCCATCGTTTTCTTCCTCTTCGAAGATTTGTTTCAGTTCCGCAAGATCCCGCCGGATTTTTTCCAACTTCATTTTCGCTATCCGTTTTTTGGAGCAGGGGGGAACGCGTTCGTCGCTCCAGTCGTCGCAGAAGGAGAGCGCCCCCACCGTTTTTTTGTGGAAAACGCACAGCCCCGCCGGCATTTTGGCGAAGGTGCAGTATTCTTTCGTGTAATACGGTTTATATTTGCTGCAATCGCGGCAAATTTTTACCGGATGATCCATAATCCGCCCCCGAAAAGCGTTTTCTCCTTATCATTATATGTGAAGAATTTCAGAAAATCAAGCAATTTTCTTAAATTATTCACATAATGGTGGTGAGGAAAGGAAAAAAGTGGAAAAATCGGCGTTCGGTGAAAGTTTAAAAGAAATTTTGGCGGAAAGAAATATCCGCCCCGCGGGCTTTGCAGAGGAGATCGGCGTATCGCCCGCCACCGTGTATTCGTGGATGAGCGGGGCTACGGAGCCCAATCTTTCCGCGCTGGTGCGCATGGCGGACAGCCTTGCCTGTTCGGTGGACTTTCTGGCGGGAAGGAGCGCGGAAAATTATCTCTGCGCTTCGCGCGCGCCGTTGCCGCCCTTTGCCGAACGCGTGCGGGCGGTCATGCGCGAATGCGGGATTTCCAGTTACCGGCTTCGCAGGATCTCCAAGTATGACGGCGCCTATTTTTACAATTGGGAACACGGCGCGGAACCGCGGCTTTCCACGCTGGCGGAACTCGCCCGCCTGTTCGATTGCTCCGTCGATTATCTGATCGGCAGGGGCTAAACGCCTTCGCGCCCGCGGTTGACAAACCCCGCCGCGTGTGCTACAATAAAAGCGGTTTTCGGCGGAAAAGTCCGCCGGAAGTTTTGAGGAGAAAGGGAGGTTTCCTATGGAGCAGAATAAACCCGTCGTGGCGATATGCTACGATTTCGATAAAACGCTTTCCCCCAAGGATATGCAGAATTTTTCCCTGCTGCCCAAACTCAACTGCCCTGCGGAGCGGTTCTGGGCGGAATCCAACGAGTTCGCCAAAAAGCACGGGGTGGATAAGATCCTCGCCTATATGTATCTCATATTGCACAAAGCGCAGGCGGCGCGGGTGCGGCTGAGCGAGCAGGATTTCAAGGATATGGGCAGGGACATAGAGTTGTTTAACGGGGTGGAAAGCTGGTTCGGCAGGATCGACGCCTACGCCGCGCGCATCGGCGTTTCGGCGGAGCATTACATCATTTCCGCGGGGCTGAAAGAGATCATCGCGGGCACGTCTGTCGCCGATCGGTTCACGGAAATATACGCTTCGTCCTTCATCTACGACGAGTACGGCGCGCCGGAATGGCCGCGGCAGGTGGTCAACTACACCACGAAAACGCAGTATCTGTTCCGCATCAGCAAAAATTCCCTCGACCTCAGCGACGAGGAGACCGTCAACCGCTATATCCCCGACGGCGAGCGGCGCATTCCCTTTTGCAATTTTATCTATATCGGGGACAGCGATACCGATATTCCCGCGATGAAGATCGTCAAGAACGGCGGCGGCACCGCCATCGGCGTGTATAACGCGAAAAACGGCGATATGGAACGCGCCTGCACCCTGATCAGTCAGGGAAGGGTGGATTATCTTCTGCCCGCCGATTATTCCGAGGGCGGCATTTTGGAAGATACGGTGAAAAGCGTTATGCGGAAGATCGCCGCCGACAGGCAGCTCGGCGCGCTCAACGAGCGGCAGAGGGCTTACGCGGAGGAAGTCGCGCGGGCGGAGGACGTGAAACGCTACGTCGCTTCGGGGGCGCAGCCGGAAGAGGAGGCGGAAAAGTACGCGCGGCGGTTTCTGGAAGAACTGCGCTGCCGCCTGCACGGTTTTAGCGACATCGTGCCCGCGGAAACGAGCGTTTGGTTCATCGACGAAAAGTTATCGGGAATCGGCGCGCCGCCGCGCGGGAACGGCCCCGAAAAGGGCGTCTGAGCGCAAGATCTCCTTTCCGAGTTGCCGATACAACGCAAAACATCGCCGAAAACGCCGCAAAAACGGCGTTTTTTCGTATCGTCTTTCAAAAAGATACAAACACGGACGCGGAGGGCGCGGGGGCGCTGCGCGGGATTCGGGCAACGCCGTGTCGAAGGAAGAAAATGCGTTTTTTGCAAAGCAGCCCGCCCCGACCGTCGCCTATCCGCCGGCAGTGATCTCTTCGCACGTAACGAGCGGGTT
>CALVUL010000106.1 GCA_944363555.1 uncultured Clostridia bacterium | reverse complement strand
TCCAACATCACGGCGGAGCGGCTGCGTTTCGATTTCAACTTCCCCCGCCCCATGACGAAGGAAGAGATCGCGGAAACGGAAAAAATCGTAAACGAGGCGATCGCCGCGAAAATAGACGTCGTCTGCGAGGAAATGACGGTGGACGAGGCGAAAGCGCAGGGCGCGGTGGGCCTGTTCGAATCGAAGTACGGCGAACGGGTGAAGGTCTACACCATCCCCGGCTACAGCAAAGAGATCTGCGGCGGTCCGCACGCGAAAAACACAGGCGATCTGGGCAAATTCGTCATCACCAAGGAGCAGAGTTCTTCGAGCGGCGTAAGGCGCATCAAAGCGGAACTGCACTGATTTTGCGCCCGCGAGCGCCGAACCTTTTTCGGCGCTCGCGGCGTCTTTTGCGGAGCCCCTCGCTTTTTCGCGCGGGGCTTTTTCTTACGGCGGCACGGTAAACGCCGCGCCGGAAACACTTTTGAGGAAGGAGCGGAACATGTATTCGCTGTTACTCGCGCTCATCTATCTGGCGTTCATCAGTTTGGGGCTGCCCGATTCCCTGCTCGGCTCGGGCTGGCCCGCCATGCACGAAGACCTCGGCGTGCCCGTTTCGTATATGGGGATCGTATCGATGGTCATTTCGGGGGGAACCATCGTTTCAAGCCTGTTTTCCGATAAACTCACGCGGAAATTCGGCGCGCGGATCGTAACCGTCGTCAGCGTGTTTCTCACCGCAATCGCCCTGTTCGCCTTTTCCTTTGCCGACAGGTTTTATCTGCTCGTCGCGTTCGCCGTCCCCTACGGGCTGGGCGCGGGCGCGATCGACGCCGCGCTCAACAATTACGTGGCGCTCCACTACCGCGCGAAACACATGAGCTGGCTGCATTGTTTCTGGGGCGCGGGCACCATCGTAAGCCCTTTCGTGATGGGTTACGCTTTGGCGAATTCTTCGTGGAACGCGGGCTACCGCATCGTCGGGTTCATCCAGCTCGGCATCGCGCTGCTGCTCCTCTTCACGCTGCCCGTATGGAAGGCAAACAAAACAACCGCGGCGGCGGAACAAAAGGCGGTGGGGCTGCGCGGCGCGCTGAAAATCAAAGGCGTGCCCTTCCTTTTGCTCGGCTTTTTCGCCTACTGCGCGGCGGAAGCCACGGCGATGGGCTGGGCGAGCACCTATTTCGCCGAAACCAAGGGCGTTTTGGCGGAACAGGCGGCGGAATTCGCCTCCCTTTTTTATATCGGCATCACCGCGAGCCGGTTTTTATGCGGGTTTCTTTCCGACAAACTCGGCGACAGGAAGATGATCCTCGCCGGTACGGCGGTCCTGCTCTGCGGCGTCGCCATGCTGTTCGTCCCCGCGCCGGCGACGGTCGCCGTCGTCGGGTTCGTCGTCATCGGATTCGGCTGCGGCCCGATCTATCCGAGCATCATCCACGCCGCCCCCGACAATTTCGGCGCGGAAAATTCCGGCGCGATCATCGGCATTCAGATGGCGAGCGCGTACGTCGGTTCCACCTTCGTTCCGCCGCTCTTCGGGCTGCTCGGCAACCTTCTGGGCTTTTCGATCATGCCCCTTTATCTGCTGGTTTTCGTCGTCCTCATGATCGTCATGACGGAACTGACCTTCCGCACGGCGAAAACGCGCATCCCGCAGAAAGAAAACGAAACGGAGGAATAAAAATGGAATTTTACGAAGCCGTGAACAGGCGGAGAACGACGAGGCGGTTTTTAAACAAGGACGTCGACTTTGAAACCGTTAAAAGAATTTTGGAAGCGGGCAACAAGGCGCCTTCATGGGATCACAACCGCAACTGGCAGTATATCGTTCTGCAAACGGACGAGGAAAAGGACTACGCCTTTGCCGAGGCAAAAAAGATCGCGGAAAAGTTCGATGCGGAAAGATACCTGAATATGCCGCGGGCGTATCGGATCACCCTCGGGCAGAAGATGTACGGCTACGCCGTGCCCAGACAGTTTTCCATGCTTAAAGAAGCGCCGTATGCCGTTATCCCCTTATTCAAATCGAAACCGCTGCGCGGCGGGGAAAATTTTTGCAAATCTGCTTTATGAGCGGAGACCGCCTCACCGTACACCTGCGCATGACGGGCGCGCTTACCGTCGAACCGCAAGCCGCCCCCGCGGGCAGGCATACGCGCGCCGCCTTTTCCCTGAGCGGCGGCGAAGAACTGCGCTACGAGGACGTGCGCCGCCTCGGCAAAATGTGGTTTGCAAAAAACGGCGAGGAAGATCGCAGCGGCATCGCGGCGCTGGGCGTCGAGCCGTTCGACGCCGCGCTCACCCCGCTCTATCTTGAAAACCGCGGCAAAAACGGCAAAAAATCCGTAAAGTCGATGTTGCTCGATCAAAGCGTCGTGGCGGGCATCGGCAACATCTATGCCGACGAAATTCTCTTTGCCGCAAACATCCGCCCCGATAAGCCCTGCAACGCGCTGACAGAGGGCGAATTCGCGCGCCTTGCAAAAGCCATCCCCGAACGGCTGGATTTCTTTATCGGAAAGAACGAAATTTCCTTTGAAGATTACCTCCTCGGCAAGGGAAAGGAATACCGCAACACGCCGTATCTGCAAGTTTACGGCAAGGCGGGTACGCCCTGCCCCGCGTGCGGGGAAACGCTGCGGCGCGTCGTCCTCGGCGGCAGGAGCAGCGTTTTCTGCCCCCGCTGCCAGAAATAAAAAACCTTGCCCTTTTACGCGCCCCCGAAAGCCTTCCCCGCTTTCGGGGGCGTTTTCCGCCCGCATTTTTTTCTTCCGCTTTTTGAAAAAACGATTGACAAGATGTCAGAATGCTGTTATAATACAATTGCTGACAAGTTGTCAGAATAAGTTGCGAGGTAAACGTATGGAAAAGAAAATTCTCGTGGCATATTTCAGCGCGAGCGGCGTAACCGCGCGGGCGGCGAAAGAGATCGCCGCGAGCGTGGGAGGCGATCTTTACGAAATCGTCCCCGCCGAACCCTATACGGCGGCGGATCTTGACTGGACGGACAAACAGAGCCGTTCCACCGTTGAAATGAACGACCCCGCCAGCCGCCCCGCCGTCGGGAGCGCGCCCGTCGATATGGGCGGTTACGGCGTCGTCTTTATCGGTTTCCCCGTGTGGTGGTACGTAGAACCGAGAATCGTGGATACCTTCCTCGAAAGTTACGATTTTGCGGGAAAAACGCTCATTCCCTTTGCAACGAGCGGCGGCAGCGGCATTTCCGGCGCGGAAAAGAGTTTGAAAGAACATTGCCCCGCGGCGGCGTGGAAACGCGGCAAAATCGTCAACAGCGGCGCGGCGGCGTGGGCGAAAAACGCCGTAAAGGAGTAACTTTATGCCCGCAGGTTCGCAAAAACTGACCGCCGCGCGCAAGGAAGAGATCGTGGACGCCTGCGCGCAGCTTTACGAAACGATGCCCTTTAAAAAGATCACGCTGGGCGTCATCGGGGAAAAGACATCCTTCACGCGCACGTCCATCTATAATTATTTCCGGACGAAGGAGGAAATTTTCCTCGCCCTTCTGGAACGGGAATACCGCGCGTGGAACGCCGATTTGGAAAAACTCGCCGAAAAAACGCTTGCCGAAACGCAGTTCCCCCGCGCTTTCGCCGCGCTGCTGGAAAAGCGCGGGAGCATGCTGAAACTTTTATCGATGAACCTTTACGACATGGAAGCGGGCAGCCGTTTGGAAAATCTCGTTTCCTTTAAGAGGGCGTACCGCGATTCCCTGCTGGCGGTCGCGCACTGTCTGAAAAAACACTGCCCCTTTATAAACGACGAAGGCGCGCAGCAGTTCATCTACGCCTTCTTCCCTTTCCTGTTCGGCGTCTATCCTTACGCCGAAGCGAGCGAAAAGCAGCGCCGCGCAATGGCGGTCGCCGGCGTGCCGTACAGAAAATTTTCCGTTACGGACCTTACCGCTTCCGTAACGGAACAACTGATTTTAAGTCTGAAAGCGGGCGGCGTTTCCGGCAAAAACGAAAACTCTTGAACGCCCGCCGCAATCCTGCGGCTGCGGCGCGAATGCGCCGGCGATGCAAACTTGCCGGCAAATTATGATCTGAAATACGCTTTATGAAAATTATAGAAAACAAATCGTTCGACGAAGAACGCGCCCTTTACGGCAGCCGCGAAGTCCTCGCCCGCAACTGCCGTTTCGACGGACCCGCGGACGGCGAAAGCGCCTTCAAGGAAAGCGCCGGCATCGCGGCGGAAAACTGTTTTTTTAACCTGCGCTATCCGTTCTGGCACGATAAAAACCTCGCCGTACGCTCTTGCGTAATGACGCAAAACTGCCGCGCGGCGCTGTGGTATTCGGAGGACGTCAGCATTTTAAACACCGAACTGCACGGGATCAAGGCGCTGCGCGAATGCAAGAGGGCGCGGCTTTCGCAATGCGACATCGTCTCCCCCGAATTCGGCTGGTCGTCAAAGGACGTTTCCGTAAGCGACTGCACGGCGGAAGGCGAATATTTTTTCCTGCGGGGTGAAAATCTATGTTTTTCCAACGTGAAATTCAGCGGGAAATATTCTTTCCAATACATCGAAAACGCCGTCTTTGAAAACTGCCGATTCGTTACGAAGGACGCTTTCTGGCACGCAAAAAACGTAACGGTAAAAAACTGCGCCGTCGAGGGCGAATATCTGGCGTGGTACTCGCAGAATCTGACGTTTATCGGCTGCAAGATCGTCGGCACGCAGCCCTTTTGCTATTGCAAAAACTTAAAACTCCTCGACTGCGAGATGACAAACGCCGACCTCGCTTTTGAAAAATCGCGGGTCCGCGCGCGCCTTACCGCGCCGATCGACAGCATCAAAAACCCTCTGTCGGGGAAAATAGAGGTCCCCACAGTCGGAAAGATCGTCAGAACCGATCCGAACGCAAAAGGCAGGATCGTTTTAACGCGCCGTTCCGGCGCGGAAAGCATAAAAACGGAGGAAAAACAAAATGGATAAAAAAGTTCTGATCGTAACGAGCAGTTTAAGGGCGAACAGCAATTCCGATATGCTGGCGCAAGCCTTCGCCGAAGGCGCGAAAGCCGCAGGAAACACGGTGGAAACGATCTCGCTGAAAGGCAAAAACATCGCCTTCTGCAAGGGATGTATGGCTTGCCGCAAAACGCTGAAATGCGCCATCCGCGACGACGCGAACGAAATCGCCGAAGCCGTCAGGGAAGCGGATGTCGTCGTCTGGGCGACCCCCGTTTACTATTACTGCATTTCGGGGCAGTTGAAAACCCTGCTCGATCGCTGCAACCCGCTCTACACTTCCGACTATAAGTTCCGCAACGTCTATCTTCTGGCGACGGCGGCGGAGGACGAGGAGAGCGCCGCAGAAGGCTCCGTAAAAGCGGTGCAGGGCTGGGCGGACTGCTTTGAAAAGGCGCGTTTTTCGGGCGCCGTGTTCTGCGGCGGCGTGGACGCCCCCGCGGAAATCGCCGGCAACCCCGCCCTGCAAAGGGCGTACGATCTGGGCAAAACGGTTTGATCCGCAAACCCTTAACGAAAACGACAAGGCAAAGTTTTCGGCGGCGCGCCAAAGCGGGCGGCAGACTGGAAAAAACATAGAAAAAACGGGCAAAACCGACTGGTTTTGACCGTTTTTGGCGCGCCTTAAGGAACTCGAATCCCTAACCTTTGGTTCCGTAGACCAACGCTCTATCCAATTGAGCTAAAGGCGCATATCGTAAATATATTGCGTTGTACGGCGTTTTC
>CALVUL010000105.1 GCA_944363555.1 uncultured Clostridia bacterium | reverse complement strand
TCGTTGTCGATAAAGGGATCACGCTCTGCGATCTTAAAGGCATCTTGGATGAATTTGTGCAGATCGTCTTTGAAAAAGGCACGAAAACGCGGCTGCGCCCGTCTTATTTTCCCTTTACGGAACCGAGCGTGGAAGTGGATGTTTCCTGTTGCGAATGCCACGGCAAAGGGTGCCGACTTTGCAAGGGGACGGGCTGGATCGAGATTCTCGGCGCGGGCGTTGTGAACAAGAAGGTATTGGAAAACTGCGGCGTCGATTCAGACGTGTATTCCGGTCTCGCGTTCGGGCTGGGCATCGAACGCACGACGATGATCAAATACGGCATACCCGATATCCGCACGCTGTTTGAAAACAACGTGAAATTTTTGAAACAGTTCGGGAGGAAATAACGATGAAATTACCGCTTTCTTGGTTGAAAGATTATGTGGAAATCGATATTACGCCGGAAGAACTGACGGAAAAACTTTTTTCCTGCGGGTTCGAGGTGGAAGGCGCGGAATACGTCGGGAAAAACATAGAAAAGATCGTCGTCTGTAAGATATTGAAAATCGAAAAGCATCCCAACGCGGATAAACTCACCGTATGCGCCGTGGATGCCGGTAAATGGGGTAAGCTGCAGATCGTTACCGCCGCGAAGAACATCAAGGAAGGGGATCTCGTTCCCGTCGCGCTCGACGGCGCCGTCCTTGCGGACGGCGGCAGGATCTTCAACGGCGAGTTGCGCGGCGTCGCTTCCAACGGGATGTTTTGCAGCGGCGAGGAATTGGGTATTAGCGAAGACTTTTACGACGGCGCCGGCGTGAACGGCATCCTGATCCTGCGCGAAGAGTATCCGCTCGGCGCGGAGGTGAAGGAAGTTCTCGGCATAGAGGACGTGATCTTCGATATCAACGTAACGGCAAACAGACCGGATTGTCAAAGCATTTTAGGGTTGGCGCGCGAAGTTGCCGCGGTGTTGGGAAAACCGCTGAAAATGCCGGATCTGACGTATAAAGCCGATCCGGAACTGAAAACGAGCGGGAAACTGACCGTCTGTAACGAAGCGCCCGATCTCTGCCCGCGCTATATCGGGCAGTATGTGGGGGACATCGTCATTGAAAAATCTCCGAAATGGATCACAAAGCGCCTTGCGAGCGTGGGGATCCGTTCGATCAACAATATCGTGGATATCACGAACTTTGTTCTTACGGAACTCGGGCAACCGATGCACGCCTTCGATTACAACAATATCGGGGGAAAGCGCATCGTCATCCGCCGCGCGAAAGAAGGGGAAAAGATCGTAACGCTCGATAAAAAGGAATTTACGCTTTCGCCGAAAAATCTTGTGATCTGCGATGCGGATAAACCCGTCGCCCTTGCCGGCGTTATGGGCGGGCTGAACAGCGAAATCGAGGAAGATACGAAGGCGATCGTTTTCGAAGCGGCGAAATTCGCGCGCGACAATATCAGAAAGACCAGCCGTTCCCTCGGGCAGCGTTCCGATTCTTCCGCAAGATACGAAAAAGGGATCGACGCTTATACCGCGGAAATCGCCATGAACAGAGCCTTGCATCTTATATGCGAACTCGGTTGCGGGAAAATTGCCTGCGACAGGTACGACGTGCCCGCACAGTCGTTGCATGGCAGGGTGATCGAAACCGCTTTTTCGAAGATCAACGGCGTTCTCGGGATCGAAGTGCCTTCCGAAACCGTTACCGATATTCTGCGCAGACTGCATTTTGACTGCGCCGTCGACGGCGATAAACTCACCGTAACCGCGCCGCTGTATCGGGAGGATGTGGAAAGTTATCAGGATCTCGCCGAAGAGGTCATCCGCGAATACGGTTACGGGCACATTAAGCCCACGCTGTTAAAGAGCGCGGAGATCACCAACGGCGGATTGACGCAGGCGCAGAAGGACGTCAACAACATAAAGGAATTTTTCTGCCGCTGCGGATATAATGAGATCATCACGTATTCCTTTGTTTCCGAAAAGGAGTTCGACGTGTATTTCGTCGATAAATCCGATGCGGTGAAGATCGTAAATCCGCTGAGCGAAGACGTCGCCGTTATGCGGAAAACGCTCGTGCCTTCGATGGTAAACGCAATCGCAAAGAATCTCAATCGCAAAAACGACGAAGGCAGATTGTTCGAACTTGCCTATGTTTATAAAACTTCCGAAGGGGATCTTCCCGTTCAGACCCGCAGGTTATGCTTCGGCGCGTTCGGAAAGGATGATTTTTTCACCGTCAAAGGCGTCGTGCAGGAACTTTTCAACGAATTCTGCGCGGGGAGAAAAGTCGTTTACAAACGCAGCGAAAAGCCTTATCTGCACCCGACCGTTTCGGCGGATGTATTTGCCGACGGGGTTTTGATCGGTTCTTTCGGTGCGTTACATCCGGAAATTGCGGAAAAATCGGGGATCGACAAGAAAATTTTCGTCGGCGAATTCGATTATGAATGCCTGAAAGAACTGTTCAATAAGAAAATCGCCTATAAAGCGGTGTCCAAATATCCCGCGATGGAGCGCGATATCGCCGTTACGGTGGAGGAAAGCGTTTTGTGCGGGGATCTGACGGAAGCGATCTTTGCCGCGGCGGGCGAGCATATCGAAAGCGTGAAACTGTTCGATATATACCGCGGGGATCAGGTCGCCGCGGGGAAAAAGAGCATGGCTTTTAACCTTGTGTTTTCTTCATTGGAGCGCACATTGACCGTTGAAGAGGTTGACGCGGCGATGCGCAGCGTGCTATCTGCGTTGCAATCCGCTTTCGGCGCGGAACTGAGAGCCTGAAAAACAACGGCTAAATCGGCGTATGATCGTGAAAAACGCGCAGTTTTGACCAAAGAACTGCGCGTTTTATTTTTTGCAAAGGAACAGAAAGGCTTTTTCCGTAGGGACGATTTTTTCTATGGAAAATCCCGCGTCGAGCAGCGCGGATTTCATCTTTTTGGCATCGTCGGGATAAAGGCGGATTTTTCGCGTGCCGCAGGAAAGGAAACGATCGGCGTTTTTATCGACGGAAAGCGCAAAGACGCCGCCGCGATTCAGAAGTGAAAATATTTTTTCGATCGCCGCGCGTTTGTTTTTAATATGGAAAAAGACGAGAGAGGCATAAATCGCGTCGAATGTTTCCCGAAAGCGGTAGCGGGTAAAATCGGCGCAGATCAGGTTTATGTTCGAAA
Source organism: uncultured Clostridia bacterium (assembly GCA_944363555.1). Classification (GTDB taxonomy): domain Bacteria; phylum Bacillota; class Clostridia; order Christensenellales; family Borkfalkiaceae; genus UMGS775. Next base: position 8,660 of record CALVUL010000105.1, on the reverse strand, counting down.
ATGCCGCCAGATTTTCGGCGGCGCGCCGTATCGTTTTCGGGGAAAAATCGATGCCGGTAAATTTTTTACATAAGCCGCATACGCGCACGGCAAGTCTGCCCGTGCCGACGCCGATTTCCAGAACGGATTTTTCGTTATCGGCGGAGAGCGCGTTGATCAAATCGTCGCCGTCCCAACCGTCCATATATCGTTTCAGTTCGGGTGGATCGTAAACGGGATCGTTGTTTTCGTCGATCAGCAGATCGTAATGTTTTTTCGCGGAACAAATATACATCGCAGAAAAATTATAACATTTCGGTTCGTAAAATGCAAGTTTTCGGGCGAAATGGCTTTTCAAACGGCAAATTATATAGTACAATAAAATTATGGCGGAACTGTTGGCGCCCGCGGGAAACAAGCGGGCTTTTATAACGGCTGTAAATTGCGGCGCGGATGCCGTATACGTAGGTCTGAAAAGATTTTCGGCGCGCGGTAATGCCGATAATTTTTCGCAGGAAGAACTTGCCTATTGCGTTAATTACGCAAAATTGTTCGGCGTCAAGGTCTATGCCGCAGTCAATACGCTCGTTAAAAATACGGAAACAGAAGATTTTTTCGACGAAATCAAAAGGAGCGGGAAAATCGGCGTGGACGCTTTTATCGTGCAGGATATGCTGCTCGGGAAGGTTTTGAAGGAAAAATTTCCCGATATCGTTCTCCATCTGAGTACGCAGGCGGGCGTCTGCAACGTATACGGAGCGAAGTTGGCGAAAGAATACGGCTTTTCCCGCGTGATTTTAGCGCGCGAAACGAAGTTCGAGGATATTCGTGAAATTGCGAAAATCATCGAAACGGAAGTTTTTATTCAGGGCGCGCTGTGCTCGTCTTTTTCGGGGCATTGCTATATGAGTTCGTTTATAGGCGGGAACAGCGGAAACAGAGGGCTCTGCAAGCAGCCGTGCCGAAAAAAATATACATATATCGCGGATGGGAAACCGATAAAAGGCGGATACGCGCTGTCGCTTTCCGATTTGTGCATCGGCGGCGGGATAAGCGATTATATGAAAATCGGCGTTTTTTCTTTTAAAATCGAAGGCAGAATGCGGCGGAGCGAATACGTGGGCGCGGCAACGGCGTATTACAGGGCGCTCATCGACGGGGAGAAAAACGTCGGCGGGCTGTGCTCCGATTTAAAGCGGACGTTTAACAGAAACGATTACACGCGCGGTTTGGCTAAGGGGCAAGAGGCGGATTTTGTTTCCGACCGCGTACAAGGGCATATCGGCGAAAAAGTCGGTACGATTGCCGCCGAAATCGGATGCGGCGAATACCTTGTAAAAAGCGCGGAAAACGGCGACGCGGGGAACGCGTATAAAATTCTCCGAAACGGCGCAGAGGTCGGAGCGGGAATCTTTGTAAAAAATGCGAAAGATGGATTTATTCTTGCGTCGCAAACGAAACTTTATGCCGGAGACGCCGTCAATATCACGACGGACGTTAAGGTTTTGCAAAAAATCGAAAAGCGGGTTAAAAAATACAGACTTAAAATTTTTGCCATTCTGTCTCAGAACGCCACAGCGCGATTTTTAATTTTACTTTGCGGTGCAGAGGATTTTACGGCAAGCGGGGGTTCTTCAAGTCGCTGCAAAGCAGAGCGGTTTTTTCTTTCGTCGGAAAAAATCGATTCGATTTTTGACGAGGAAGGGAAAACGACAGTACGGGCGGAGGCTTTGATTTCCGCATTCAGAAATTCGTTCGCCGATGCAGAACGTTCCGTTTTACATGACGGCAGATATTTTGTCTATCGCGGGGAATCGTTGCTGCAGCCGGCGAAAAGCGCGGCGCTTAAACTCGAAGATCTTTCCGATTGCTTTTCAAAAGTAGGGGAGTATCCTTTCGTTACGGAATTAAACGCGTGTTTTGATAACGTGTTCATCGGTAAAAGCGAACTCAACCAACTGCGCAGGGAAATATACGCCACCGCATTTACATATATAAATCAATCAAAATTTGCAGTGCAAAAAATAAACAATTTACAGATTGATCAATATATTTTATCAAACATAAACAATAAAGTAATAGTAAGTAAAATACTAAGAAATACTGATAAAAATATGCGTGATATAAATCGCGTCATATATTTACCGAATGATTATAACGACGAAAAAGAATTAATTTCATTTTTATCAAAATGCGCCAAATTAAATCTGCCGGCATATTTATATTTACCTGCATTTGCTTCGGGAAAAGATCTGGAAATTTTGCGCCGTGCGTCGGTCGGTTTCACGGGATTTTACGGGGAAGGATATTACGCATTGGCTTTTGCGAAAGAATGCGGAAAGGAGTTGATCGCCGGCTGCGGTTTTAACGTTTTTAACGATATTGACGTTTACGAACTTTCCGTTGCAGGGGTACAAAAGGAGAATATCGTATTGTCGAAAGAACTTTCCGAAAAGGAAGTCGACGCGTTCGGAAACGGGTTTGTAGTATTTTCCGGCGGCAACGTTGCCGTAATGGATCTGATTTACTGTCCGTTCGGCAAGCGCTGCGCTGCTTGCGGCGTGTGCGGCGCGAAAGAAATTTTTCTTTCAGATGATTGCGAAAGAGCCGCTAAAGTGGTAAAATATAAATTGTCCGATTGCAGATTTATCGTTTATAATCCTTACGATCTGAAAGATAAAGCGTTTTACGGAAAAAATCGTCTTTTCGACAGGACTTTCGTGAACGGCAATGCGGAAAAGACCGGCGGAAATCGACAGAAAGGAGTTTATTGAAAATATGATCGCCGAAAAAGTGATTTCGGATCTTGAATATGATAAAATTCTCTCAGAGGTCGCAAGATATGCCGTTTTACAAAGCGGCAAAAATGCGGTGATGCTCAGCCGCCCCCTCGGCGATCCGGACGCGGTTAAACTGCTGAACGATAAAACGGCGGAAGCCGTTAAACTGCTTTATACGTATAATGTTTCCCAAATCCCGTTTTTTCCCGATATCGGAGAAATCGTCGAGCGCGCGAAGGTGGGCGGCACTCTCAATTTCGGCGAACTTTTGAGCATAAGCGCTGCGCTTAGGGCGGCAAGGATCGTCAAAACTTCCGTCGCCAACGTCAAAGACGATACCGTAACGTTGCTTAAAGAGTTGACTGGACGGCTGTTTCTCGATCAGCCTTTGGAAAACGAGATCAACGAAAAGATCGTGAACGACGAAACAATGGCGGATTCGGCGAGTTTTGCACTGGCGAACATCCGCAAACGCATCCGCACGATCAACGCCCGAATCCGCGATAAACTCAATTCCTATATCCGCGGCGCGAACAAGTATTTGCAGGATAACATCATCACCGTGCGCGGTGACAGATACGTGATCCCCGTCCGCGCGGAATATAAAAGCAGCGTCAAGGGATTTGTGCACGATCAGTCGGCGTCCGGCGCGACGGTTTTCATCGAGCCGGAACAGATCATCGAGTATAATAACGAACTGAAAACCGCCTTGATCGAAGAGGCGAATGAAGTGCGCCGGATCTTACAGGAACTTTCCGCGAAAGTTGCGGCGATTGCCGAAAATCTCGTGTGGAATACGGAAAATCTTACGGAAACCGACGTGATTTACGCAAAAGCCGCTTATTCGTATCGGAACAAATGCGTTTATCCCGCGATCAATGCGAAGGGCGTCATCAAAATCATCAAGGGCAGGCACCCGCTGATCGCCGCGGAGAAAGTCGTTCCCGTAACCGTCCTGCTGGGCGAAAAGTATCGCTTTTTACTGATCACCGGTCCGAATACCGGCGGAAAAACCGTCACGATGAAACTTACCGGACTGCTCACGGCGATGATGATGACGGGGATTTTCGTTCCCTGCGACGAATCGAGCGAACTATCCGTTTTCAACGATATTTTTTGCGACATCGGCGACGAACAGAGTATAGAGCAAAGCCTTTCCACCTTCTCCTCGCACATGAAAAACATCGTCGATATTTTAAATCGCGTCAGTGAGAAAGCGCTGGTGCTGATCGACGAGATCGGCGCGGGGACCGATCCGGAAGAAGGATCCGCGCTGGCGCTTGCGATCATCGAGGCTCTGATGAGGGCGAATTGTTTCGGCATCATCACCACGCACTATTCTCGGCTCAAAGAATACGCCTTCGGCAACGGGAAAATCGAAAACGCTTCCATGGATTTCGATACGAAAACCTTCGCGCCTCTTTATAAACTGAACATCGGCGTTCCCGGGTCTTCCAACGCCATAGAAATATCGAAACGACTCGGTCTTTCCGAAGAGATCGCCTCCGTTGCCGTTTCCTTTCTTTCCGATACGAAGGTCTCTTTTGAAAACATCTTGAAACAGGCGGAAGAAAGCCGAAACAACGCCGAAAAACTGACGCGCGAACTGGAAGAGATCGAGCGGGAAAAGCGCGCCGAACTTGACGCGATCAGGGAAGAACGCGCAAGATTGCAAAGCGAACTCGATAAGATTAGCCAAAACGTCAAGGCGGAAACGCGCCGGCAGGTGAACGAACGCGTTGCCGAGGCGGACGAACTGCTTGACGAGATCCGCGCGATCGCCAAAAAGGAAAATTTTTCCGGTACGGACGTGATCACCGCCCGAAATCTGAAAAACCGGCTGGAAGATAAACGCTACGTTGCGGAAGAGCGCAAGGAAGAAAAACTGTTCGATATTCAGAAAGCGAACGTCAAAACTTTAAAAGCGGGGGATAAGGTCTATTCCGCAAAATTGGGGGCGGAGGCGGAATTTGTCAGGAATATCCCGCAAAAGCGGCAGGCTGAGATCCGATTGGGCGCAATGACGACGATCGTTCCCGAAGAGGATCTTTACGTTTACAAGCGTTTTGAAAAGGAAGAAAAGCCGTCGGTAAAGATCGGCAAAAAAGTGGAGCGCAGCGCGCCGCAGGCGGAAATCAACGTGCTTGGGCAAACGGTTCTCGAAGGCGTCGCCAATGTGGAAGCGTTTCTGGATCAGGCGTTGGTAAACGGATTGGAGGAGGTCAAGGTCATCCACGGCGTCGGCACGGGCAAACTGCGCGCGGGGATCTGGGACTATTTGCGCACGAACAAAAACGTGAAGGAATATCGGAGCGGGCGTTACGGCGAAGGCGAAAAAGGCGTAACGATTATTACGCTGAAATAATTGAAATAGCCGCAAAATTGTGTTATAATAAAATCGGCGGCGCATATTTTTCCGCCGCCGATGAAAGGAACTTTGTATGCAGGAAGTTTTTTACGAGGAATCATCCTTACTGAATAAAGAAAAAGCGGGTTTGTTGAAATACCGGCTGCTGAAGATTTTTTCCGTCGTTTCTTATGTGATGGCGGTGCTTTTTCTGATTTTGTTTTTTAATTACGATTTAAGCAATTTCCATTTTCTGGCGTTCGTGCTGACTGCCGTGATCCCTTTTGCGATGTTTATCGCTTTCGGCATCGTTTTGGGAAAAGTGAAAAACAACATGTACGTCGATTACGATTATACCTTCGTAACCGGTTCCGTGCGCGTTTCCAAGGTGATAAGGCGCATCAAACGCAAAAACGTGATCAAATTCGAAACGAGCGACATTCAGCAACTGGGTAAATACGGCAGCGAAACCTATGATAAACTGGAAAAGACCCCGGGGATGAAACGAATCGTTCTGACAAGCAATCAATCGCCTTCCGAAGGCAGCGATTTTTATTATCTGCACGTCTGTACGGAAGGGACCAACAAATTGCTGATTTTCGATTGCAGCGAAAAGTTTATGGCGACGATCTTGCGTTACAGCAACAAGAACATTCTCGAAAAGGATTTTAAATGATCTATCTCGATAACGCGGCTACGACGAAACCGCTGCCTTCCGCGCTCGAACGGGCCGCACGTTTCAACGGCGAAAACTTTTTCAATCCTTCCGCGCTCTACCGCGGCGGGCTGGAAAACGGAAAGGAGATCGCCGACGCGCGCGAATTTATTTTAAAAAGCCTGTCGCTCGGCCGCGATTACGAATGCATTTTCACCTCATGCGGGTCGGAAAGCGATAATCAGGCGGTGTTTTCCTTTGCGAAACGCGGCGTCGCCGTAACGAGCGCGGGCGAACACGCTGCGGTATATAAAAGTTTTCTCGAACTGAAAAACCGCGGGGTCGAAGTGAAATTCGCGCCGTTGAAGGCGAACGGCGCTGTCGATGTGAAGGCGCTTTGCGATCTTGTCGGGGAAGGGAACGTGCGTTTTGTTTCCGTCGTCCACGTCAATAACGAAACGGGCGCCGTGAACGACGTAAACGCGATCGCCGAATCCGTGAAAAAAATCGATCCGTCCGTCGTCTTTCACAGCGACGGCGTTCAGGCGTACGGCAAACTGCCGTTCAGACTTTCGCCGCATATCGATCTGTACAGCGTCAGCGCGCACAAGATCAACGCGCTGAAAGGCACGGGAGCGCTTATAAAGAGGAAAAACCTCGCGCTTGCGCCGCTGATCTTCGGGGGCGGGCAGGAAGGCGGTTTGCGCAGCGGCACGGAAAACGTATTCGGCATCAAGGTGTTCGAGTACGCCGCGCGGGAAAAGTTTGAAAATCTTCCGGCGTATTACGAAAAGGTCCGCTCGCTCAACGAAACGATGAAAAGCGCGCTCGACGGCGTTTTGTTTGAAACGATTTCCGATAAAGACTGTTCGCCGTACATCCTTTCGGTGATTGCGAAAAACGTCAAAGGCGAAGTCGTGATGCACATGCTGGAAAATTTCGGCGTAATCGTCGGCAACGGTTCGGCGTGCTCGTCGAAAAACCGTTTTTCGCGCGTGATCGAGGCTTGCGGTTATAAAAATAACGACGGCGTTATCCGTTTGAGTTTCAATCCGTATCTGACGGAAGAAGAAATCCGCTATGCCGCGGAAAAATTGAACGAAAGCGCTTTCAAACTGGCTAAGGTGATGAAAAGATAATGGAAAAGGCGATCGTTATCCGGTATTCCGAAATTCATCTGAAAGGAAAAAACCGCGGATATTTTGAGAAACTTCTGAAAGAAAACATCAAAAATTCTCTGAACGGTTTCAATTACCGATTCACGGCGATGCACAGCCGTTATATGATCGACGGCTACGACGAAAACGACGAGGCGGCGATTGAGGCGAAATTATCCAAAATCGCGGGGATCCATACATACAGCCGCGCACTTGTCATGGACAGCACGCTGGAAAACATCGTCGATGCGGCGAAAGAGATGTGCAAGGGCAAGACGGGCTTTTTCAAGGTGGCGACAAATCGGGCGGACAAACGCTTTTTCCCGCATTCGATGGAGGTTTCCGAGATCGTCGGGGGAAAATTGCTCGAAACGTATCATAAGGATCTGAAGGTGCGCGTCAAAGATCCGGATTTCACCGTCAGCGTCGACATCCGCGAGGACGGAAAAACTTTTGTCTATACGGAAAATATTCACGGGATCGGCGGTATGCCTGTCGGTTCGGCCGGCAGGGGAATGCTGCTTATTTCGGGGGGGATCGATTCGCCGGTCGCCGGCTATATGATGGCGAAACGCGGCATGAAACTCGACGCCGTGCATTACCACAGTTTTCCCTATACGGGAGAGGCGGCGAAGGAGAAGGTGATCGAACTTTCGCGCCTCGTCGGCGAATACAACGGCGGGATCAGGCTCCATGTCGTGCCGTTTACGCACATTCAGGAAACCATTCACGAAAAATGCCACGAAGAATACATGATCACGATGATGCGCCGTTTTATGATGCGCATCGCGGAAAGGCTTGCGCAAAAACGCGGCGGTCAGGCGATCGTTACGGGGGAAAGCCTCGGGCAGGTGGCGAGTCAGACCATTGAGAGTATGACGTCCTCCAATTCCGTGGTGAAAATGCCCGTTCTGCGCCCGCTCGTCGCCTTCGATAAGGCGGATATCATCAAGATTTCACGCGAGATCGGCGCATACGAAACGTCGATTTTGCCGTATGAGGATTGCTGTACCGTTTTTCTGCCGCGCTTTCCCGTGATCCGCCCGAATCTGAAAAAAGTGGAAGAGATGGAAAAAGCGCTCGATATCGACGAATTGATCGGGGAAGCGTTGGCAAACGTCGAGATCTACGAACTTTAGTATAAAAATTTTTACAAAAGAGAGGAAGATGCAATGAGAAAAGTTTATTTAAAACCGGACGCAGCATTTTGCGTTTTTGCCGAAAAGAATGTGCTTAACGACGGTTCCGGCATCTTTTCGGACGGACTGGATGTGATGATGAACGATTTTTTTACCGACGAATGGTTCGTAAAATATTATAATAAAAACAAATAGGAGCGTAAAGAATGATCCACGGTAATGCCGGCGGATTTTCCGCCGACGGAACGGTTTTTAAAATCGAAAATATGTTTCCGAAACGCGAGCTGATGAATTATCTTTGGAGCGAATCGGTGGTATGCAAATGCAACCAATTCGGCTTCGGAGAAAGTTTTGCCGGCGTAGGCGCGTATCGCCGTATGCTGGATAAAGGCGAGCGGCTGGTTTATATCAAAGACAAAAAGAGCGGTAAAATCTTTGCGGCGAACCGCAATTACGGCAACGAGCCTTTCGACGCTTTCTATGCGGAAGTCGCTCTCGGCGCGCACCGCGTCGTCGGCGAATACGAAGGGATTAGGACGGAGTTTACTTTGTGCGTCCCGCAAAAGGGGGTTGCGGAATTATTCCGCGTAAAGATCAAAAATA
>CALVUL010000104.1 GCA_944363555.1 uncultured Clostridia bacterium | reverse complement strand
GTTATCTGCCTAAAAAATCCCGCCGGTGCAAAACTTCGCTTGCCGCAAAGACGTTGATTTCCCGCTGAATGAGCTGCGGCACGGCGATCACTCCCAAAAAAACGGCGAACGCCGACCTGCCGCGCTTGCCGCGAAACGGCTGACCGCGTTCTACGCGACGGAGGAAGAGATCTACGCCGAAAAGGCGGATACCGTCTTTTTGACGGGCGCGGCGGCGTATATCTATATGGCGGGCGAACTGTATAAAGACGAAAACTTCCCCGTATCCGACGGCGCCGTCGGATACACCGCCGCGTTCGTCGCCGACGGCGTGAACGGGCAGGCGGACGTTACGATGATCTCGGATATGGACGCCGAAACGGGGGAAATTCTGCTGCAACTGGGTATTGAAACGAAACTGGAAAGCGACGGCGCGTTCGTTTCCTTCGGAAAAGCGTATATCTATATCGACGCCGATTACGACTTTGCGGAAAAAACCGTAGAAAACCTGCTGATCCACATCTGGAACGCGGCGGACGGGAGCGGCGGGCAACTGCTCATCAGCGCGAAATACGGCGGCGAAACGTTTTTACAGGCGGGCGGCGCCTATAAGGAAGAAGTGGCAAAATCCGTTTCGTCGCTGTATGCCGCCTTTAACGAACAGGCAGCCGATAAAACCGCTGCCGGCGACCGCAGCGCCGAATACGAAAGGGCGAACGAATATATGGCGCAGAAAATAAGCGGCCTCGCTTCCCGATAAAAAACCGGATTTTCCGCCCGCAGGGCGGCACCGTAAAACAAACAGCGCCCCCGCGCGGCGATGCCGCGCGGGGGCGTATTCTTTTGGGAAACCTTTTCTTTTACCGGCGTTTCGTTTATCTGTAAAACTTTCTCGTAAACGCGTCGAACACCGAAGGATTTTCTCCCCGACGGCGGTACTCCGTGGGCGGAACGCCCGCGTATTTTCTGAACACCCGTTCAAAATACAGCGCGTCCGCATACCCCGTCGCCTCGGCGACCTCCTTCACCGACAGCGCCGTTCCGTTCAGCAGCGCGCACGCCTTTTCCATGCGCTTTTTCGTGATATAACAATTCACCCCCGTGCCCGTAAATTCCTTAAACGTATACGATATATAATTTTCGTTGAAATGAAACGCTTCGCGCAGTGCGGCAAGCGTGATCTTTTCCGAAAAATGAAGATCGATATATTCCGCCACCTTTTCCGCAAGGGCGCGCCGCGCCCCGCTTTCCCCGCCGTTCCGCATCGTTTTGCCGCTCCTTTCCTATACTATAGCAGAAATTCCCGCCGATGTAAAGATAAAACGAGAAAAAATCCATATCCGGAGAGATTTATTCCATAGCCAAAACGCGGCAAACGCGTTATACTTACAATAGGAACGACAAAGGAGGCTGATATGAAAAAAATCAAGATCGGCGTGTTGGGCGGTTTCAGAGGAAAAACCATGATAGACTGGTGTCTGCACAGCGGCGAGGACGTCGAGGTCGTCGCCATCTGCGACAGCAGCGAAACGGTCCGCGAAGCCGTGCAAAAATCGCTTTGCGAGGCGGCGTCGCCCGCAAAACTGTACGAAAACTTCGAAGATTTTCTGACCCACGACATGGACGCCGTCGTTTTGGCGAATTACGCCAACGAGCACGCGCCTTTCGCCGTACGCTGTCTGGAAAAGGGACTGCACGTGTTCAGCGAAGTGCTGCCCGTGCAGACGCTTGCCGAAGCGGTCCGGCTTGTCGAGGCGGTGGAAAAAAGCGGAAAAATCTATGCTTACGGGGAAAATTACTGTTACTTCCCCGCAACCTTGGAAATGAAACGGCTCTACCGAAAAGGCGTTCTGGGCGAGTTTGAATACGGCGAAGGCGAATACGTGCACAACTGCGAACCGATATGGCCGAGCATCACCTACGGCGATCCGGAACATTGGCGCAACAAGATGAGCGCGTTTTTTTACTGCACGCATTCGGCGGGGCCGCTGCTGCACATCACCGGTCTGAGGCCCGTAAAAGTATCCGGCTTTGAAATTCCGCCCAACGAAAGGGGGCGTTCCGTGGGCGCGAAAGGCGGCGCGGGCGCGATTGAAATGATCACGCTGGAAAACGGCGCCGTCGTCAAAAGCCTGCACGCCTGTTCTTTGGCGAAAAATTCCATTTGGTACAGCATGTACGGCACGCGCGGCAGAGCGGAAAGCCGGCGCGAAGACGCGAGCGGCGAATCCGTGGGGAAACTGTATCTGAAAAACGACACTGCCGCGCACCCCGCCGGCGAATGGGCGGAATATTTTCCCTCCTTCGACAGCGAAGAACCGAAATCGGGCGAATTCGGCGTAGAAGGCGAATCCAGCCACCGCGTCGTCGTCGAAAGAAGCAAAAAGCCGGACGCGCGCCTGTCTTTCGGGCATTACGGTTCGGACTATTTAACCATGATAAATTTCGTACGGGCGATCCAAGGAAAGCCGGCGGATATCGTGAACGTGTACGAAGCGCTCGACATGGCGTTTACGGGGATGTTCGCCTATTTTTCCGCGCTCGACGGAAACGCAAGCAAACAAATACCCGACTTCCGCGATAAAAGCGTGCGGGAACAATACCGCAACGATACGCGCTGCTGCGATAATAAGGCCGCGGGCGGGCAGCTGCTCCCCTCCTCTTCGATCCGCAATGAGGAAATTCCGCCGTCGGTTTACGCCGCCGTGCGGAAAAAATATCTCGATTCCTTAAAATAAAAACAACGCCCCCGCGTGCAAGCACGCGGGGGCGCGTCGTTTTTATTCAAATTCTTAAATTCCCTTGTTCTGCGGAATATCGGGAAGAGAGGCGAACCCGCGCGCCAAGTCTTCCTCGGTGGGGATGTAGTCCTTCATCTTTCCGTCGTTGTAGGCGCCGTACGCCGTCATGTCGAAATAGCCGGTGCCCGTGAGCCCGAACAAGATGACTTTCTTTTCGCCGGTTTTCTTGCATTTGAGCGCCTCGTCGATCGCCGCCTTGATGGCGTGCGCCGATTCCGGCGCGGGGAGCGTGCCCTCCACCCGCGCGAACATTTCCGCCGCCTTGAACACTTCCGTCTGCTCCGCCGACACGGCGCGCATATAGCCGTCGTGATACAGTTTGGAAAGGACGGGGCTCATGCCGTGATACCTCAGCCCCCCCGCGTGGTTGGGGCTGGGCATGAATCCGCTGCCCAGCGTGTACATTCTGGCGAGCGGCGTGGTCTTGCCGGTATCGCAGAAATCGTACGCGTATTTGCCGCGGGTGAGCGACGGGCAGGACGCCGGTTCGACGGCGATGAAATCGATGTCGTTTTTCCCGTTGATCTTATCCGCCATAAAAGGGGTGATGAGCCCGCCGAGGTTGCTGCCGCCGCCGGCGCAGCCGATGACGATATCCGGCCGGATGCCGTATTTATCCATGGCGATCTTGCTTTCCAGCCCGATGACCGATTGGTGCAGCAGCACGTGATCGAGCACGCTGCCGAGCAGATAGCGGCAGTCGGGGGTATGGGTCGCCTTTTCCACCGCTTCGGAAATGGCGCAGCCGAGCGAACCGCCCGTTTCGGGGAACTCGGCAAGGATCTTTCTGCCGACTTCCGTGGTGTTCGACGGGGAGGGAACGACCTTTGCGCCGTACGTGCGCATCACCTCGCGGCGGAAGGGCTTCTGCTCGTAACTGACCTTCACCATATACACCGTGAGATCCAGCCCGAAAAAGCCGCACGCCATGGCGAGCGCCGTGCCCCACTGCCCCGCGCCCGTTTCGGTGGTTACCGATTTCAGCCCGTACGCCTTGGCGTAATACGCCTGCGCCACCGCGCTGTTGAGTTTGTGCGAGCCGGAGGTGTTGTTGCCTTCGAACTTGTAATAGATCTCCGCGGGGGTATCGAGCAGTTTTTCCAGAAAATACGCTCTCGTCAGCGGCGAGGGGCGGTACATCTTGTAAAAATCGCGGATCTCCTGCGGAATGGGGATAAACAGGTTTTCCTGATCGAGTTCCTGCTCCACCACTTCGGGGCAGAACACGGCGGAAAGTTCTTCCGCCGTACACGGCTGCAGGGTGGCGGGATTTAAAAACGGTTCGTGTTTTTCCTTCATCGCCGCGCGCAGATTCATCCACGCCTTGGGCATTTCCTCTTCGCTCAGATATATTTTGGTGGGTATTTTTTTATTGTTGATCATTTTTCATGCTCCTTTTTTGTTTTTATTTTGTTTTTGCCGAAACGCCGCCTTCGCGCCATCGAAAATCCAAAACGAACATCTTCTTTTCCTCCGAAACAAACAAAAAACACGGTAAAAACCGTTTGGGACGATTTTCCACCGTGTTGCCACCCAATTTCGCGGCGCGCGCCGCCTCTGCCCGTACCATCATACGGTTCCCTTTAACGCAGAGTTACGTCGCACGCTACTCCTTTCGTTTCGCGCCGCCCTCAACGGCCCATTCGCTTAAACGCCGCTGCTCCGTTCCACCGCCCCGAAGCTCTCTGAAAGCATTTGTTTAAGGTACTCCCCCGTCTCGCAGGTTTGCTCTCTTTTTTCTTTACTTTACCATAACGAAACCGCTTTGTCAATTATTTTACGCGCTTTTTTTAATTTTCTATCCGCGCCGTAAAGTTTTAATATTCTTCTCTTCCCAAAAGATAATCAAGCGATATATCGAAATAATCCGCCAACGCCACCAGCGCCGTCAAAGACGGCTCTTGTTTATCGGATTCCCATGCGTGCACCGTGTTGCCGCTGACGCACAGAAACTCCCCCAACTGCTTTTGCGTAACGTGCTTTTCTCTTCTTAATTCCGCCAGCCTTTCTCCGAAAACCTTCATGCTACCACGTCCGATCTGAATATTCCCCAACCTCGTAAAACCGCCGCGCAAACGACCGCGTTTCAGCAATTGTAAAATATCACGAAATTCATGATTTTTGCTTGACAATCACGTTTTTCGTGAATATAATGATAGTATATATAAAATTTGGAGGTTTATCGATGAAGTTTTCTGCAAAAAAAAGCGTACTCGGAGCAATGGGAGGCGGATTGATTCTCCGGATCATCTTCTCCGTACTTATTATCCCGCTGATCATACTTATTTTTAAGATTATCAGCATCAAGTCGTACACGTTGACGATCGATGGGACAAAGGTCACCGAACACGGCGGTATTTTCAACAAATACGATCACCAGACTTTGCTGACAAACGTAGTCGGCGTGGACGTAAGTCAGACTTTTTTCGGCAGAATCTTCGGTTACGGAAACGTGCACGTAGACCTTGTGGGCAAGAGAGATCTTTGGCTGAACGGAATCAAACAACCCGACAAGCTGAAAGAATTCTTACAGCAATATGTCAACACCGAAAATCTCAGCACATTGCTGACGAATTGAATCCAAAAGGCGCGGCTGCAATCAGCCGCGCCTTTTGGATTGTTTGAGTAAATTACACTATTTGGACAATTCCTCATTTAAGTGAATCGCTTGATTCTTTACGCTTATCAGAAAAATTTACCAATCGTTCATTCATATTACAACAGCATGACGCCTTCGCCGGTATCGATGACGCGGAACATTTCCGCCTGCCGCCCCGTTACGGCGTCGATATACACATAATAGCGCTCGCCGTCCTTTTCCGCCTTGAATTCATAGGCGAGGCATTCTTTGTTTTCCCCTTTCGGGATATACGCGAGGCGCGTTCCCAGAATTTCCAGCGACGGGGAGATCTTTTCCGCCGCCTGCTTTGCGGTGAGGACCGCCTTCGGCATCTGCCGCGCCGTGTGGTTGGCGTAATACGGCGCCGCCTCCATGCCCGTTACTTTGCCGGTTTCCTGACAGACGGTGAGTTTCACCAGATCGGAATACACGATGACGCCGTTTTCCTCGTACGCGAAATTCAGACTGGTTACCGCGCGGGAACTGCTCGCCCACACGCAGGTCATGTTTTCAAGCCCGATGCTTTCCAAAAATTCCCTGCCGACGGGGATGAGGTCCTCGCCGTCGTAATTTTCGACGGAGCAATCCTTGAAATAATCGAACAAGATAAGGTGCCCGCCGATCTTGCTGATCTGCGCGAAGATGCGCGCGCCGTCGCTTTGCGCGGAGAAATTATAGCAGTCGAACAGCCCGCTCGTTTCCCCTTCTTCTTCCACTTCGGTGATGCCGTAGCCGTTGAAAATCTCGATAAACCGCTCTTTCGCCCGTTCCGCCGTAACCTCTTCGCCGGTAAGCCCTTTGATCTTGTCTTTCGGCTGCCCGTCGGAAAAAGGTCCGTCGTAAATGAGTTCGGGATATTCCGCGGAAAGGTTCTGCAGTTCTTCCATGCCGTTCAGAACGTCCCCGTCCTTTTCCAGTTTGGAAAAATCGTAGTCGTCCCCCATGCCGGCGGTGATCTCGGCAAGCCTTTCTTTGAGTTGTCTGTTCGCCTCGTACAACTGTTTCAGACCGGCGACGTCCGACGCGGAAAGCGTTTCGCCGCCGATGAGTTTTTTATTGAGGTATTTGGAATAATCGCCGATCTGGTTGATGATCTTGGCGGTGTAATACTTCGCTTCGTCGCGGAAAGGCAGGCGGTTGACGTCGTTTTCCGCAAGTTCGCTCTGCACGGCGAGGTCGGAAAAATATTCCTGCAGCGCCCCGCCGTCCTTCGTCGCCAGCGCCTTCGCCAGCGCGTTATCCATGTTGTTCACATAGGTGAGGGTGTCGTAATAGGATTTTTCGTACATGGCGGAAAGCGCCTTGTCGTTTGGCGACGGCATCAGGATGTTCATCGCCAGCACCGAAGAGAGCACCAGCACCGTTACGCCGAGGGAAACGACCGCCGCCAGCCAGCCGCCGAGCCCTTGTTTCGCGCGGCGGTCCTTTCGTTTCTGCCGTTCGCGGGCGGCGTTTTCTTTCCTTTGCTCCCTGCGCTCTTCCCTTTCCCGCTTTTCGCGGTAAAGGGCGGCTTTTTCCCGCTCTCTTTCGCGCGCTTTATTCCGCTTTTCGGCGCGTTTTTCCTCTTCTTTCACCGCTTTTGCCCGCGCCTTTTCCGCTTTGCGGCGGCGCTTTTCGTTTTTTTGTTCCTGCTTTGCCCGCGCGCGGGCGATGCGCGCTTCGGCGCGCTGCTTTTCTTCGGCGGCGCGCGCCGCTTCCGCGCGTTCCAACGCCATGCGTTCGGCGGCGAAACTTTCCGCGCCCGCCGCCTTTTCGGCTTTTTCCACCGCGCTGTTCTTTTTATCTTCCATCGTTTTCCTCCGTTAAACCGCGAACACGTGGTCGCCTATGACCACCGTCGTCTTTCTCGAAAAAATCCACTGGCTCGTCGCCACCGCGGGATTGTAATAGTAAAGCGCGCCGTAACTGGGGTCCCAGCCGTTCATGGCGGCGATCGCCGCCTTGCGCGCCGTATCGTTCGGCGTGAGGTTGATCTGCCCGTCGTTGACCGCCGTAAAGGCGTAAGGCTGATAGATGACCCCCGCTATGGTGTTGGGGAAGGAAGAACTCCTCACCCTGTTGAGCACCACCGCGCCCACGGCGACCTGCCCCGTGTAACTTTCCCCCCGCGCTTCGGCATAGATGAGCCGCGCGAGCAGCGCGATGTCCGCGTCGGAATACCCCGACGCCGACGATGCGGACGAACTCAGCGACATCCCGAGCGCGGCAAGGGTGTTTTTGCCGACGATCCCGTCGACCGCCAGCCCGTTTTTACGCTGGAAATACCGCACCGCCTCTTTGGTCTGCGCGCCGAAGATCCCGTCTATTGCGCCGTCGTAATAACCCCAGTTTTTCAGTTTCTTCTGCATGGCGGTTACGTCGCCGCCCCTGCTCCCCTGCTGCAGCACCGCCGCGTACGCCGCGGACGGCGTTTCCCGAAACGATCCCGTTACGCCCGCAAGGCAGATGCCGACCGCGAACACGGCGATGATCGCGGCGGTGATTTTTGTGATCCTTTTCATTTTTCCTCCGTCAGTTTTTCCTTTCTGAAATTCTCTATGATTTCTAAAATCTTGCTTTTGTAAACGTATCCGCACTCGCCCCCCGTGAAACAGAGCGGCGGGTAGACCACGCACCACCAGTTATCGCCCTTCCCCGAGCCGAGCTCGACGATGAGCGCGTCGTAAAAACCCTGTTCGAGCGTGATGTTTTCATATACCCGCGTGGGGAACTCCTCGTTCTTGACCCGCGCTTTCGCGCGGTAGGAAAACCCGTTTGCTTCCAACACGGCGTCCGCCGTGCGTTCGATGTCCTTTAAGCGCGCGTTCAGCGTTTTTTCCGCCGCCGCCTTGCTGTTGCATTCGGCAAGATAGGGCGTAAGATACGCCACGATTGCCTCCTTGACCTCGTATTTCACCGCCTGCGCCGCCTCTTCGTTGGAATCCGCGCGGATATGTATTCTTAAATATTCCGTGTGCGTGCCCCGCCCGTTTACCGCGGCGAGCGCGCCTAATGCTATTATGGCGAACATCATCAAAATTATGCAGATCTTTTTCATCTTCTTTCTCCTTACGCATTTGGTTATTGCCGCATATTCTTTCATTTATACCATGACAAAACAAAAAATTTCCCCTCAAGGTTGACAGCGGCGCGGCATTCTGTTAAACTGTAATCGTAACGTATACGAGGTGGACGATCATGATCGACGTAAAAGCCGCCGGCGCGAAAGGCGACGGAACGACAAACGATACCGCGGCTCTTCGCGCCGCGGTAAAACAAGGCGGGGAAATTTTCTTCCCCGCGGGCACGTACGTGACGGGCACGCTCCCGATCCCGAGCGGAACGACGCTGCGTTTCGCCGCGGGCGCGCGGCTGTTCGCCTCCCCCGACGAGGCGGACTACATCCCCGCCGCGCACGATAAGCGCAGCCGGCACGACAAACACCCGAGCCCTTACGCCTTCCCCGAAGAGAGGCGGGCGCAATACGGGCTTTTATACGCCTTCGGGGCGAAGAACATCCGCATCGTCGGCGGCACGCTCGCCGCAGACGATAAGGCGTACTGCCGCGAGGAACCGCTCGGCGGCGTCGTTACCGACGAAACCGCCGTTTTCGCCCCGGACTGTTTCCGCCAGCCCCCGTCGTGGAGGAGACCCGTGCGCCCGCGCCCGAAGATGCTGCTTTTCAAAAAATGCGAGAACGTCGCCGCGGAGGGGCTGCGCATAGAAAAGGCGCCGAGTTTTGCCGGCTGGTTCGTCAACTGCAAAGACCTCTATTTTTCCCGCATGACGGTGCGCAACGACTACGCCCAGCCGAACGCCGACGGGCTGCATTTTTCCTCCTGCAAAAACGTGCGGGTGAAAAACTGCGATTTCCGCTGCGGGGACGACTGCGTGGCGATCGACTGCGCCGCCGGCAACCCGTGCGAAAACGTCTTGGTGGATCACTGCGTGCTGGAAACTTCGATACACGCCGTGCGCGTCTATTCGGGGCTGGATCTCGATACGGTGTACGGCAGGGACGCGGGCGCGTACGTGAAAGACGTAACGATCGAAAACTGCCGCGTGCGCGAAGGGTGCGCCGCGCTGATCGTGAACGCCTGCGACGGCGACGTCGAAAATATTCTGTTCCGGAACGTAACGATGGAGCAGACCATCCCCGGCACGGCGCTGTGTTTCACGGCAAACGAAGGGAAAATCGCCCGCGTAACCGTGGAGGAACTGCGTTTTACCGGCAACGGCGGCGGCTACTTCTTTGCGGAAAAGAACGGCGCGATCGAAGACGTTTTTGTCAGAAACTGCTCCTTCGAGATCACCCCCGTACCCAAACCGCACGGGGACGGTTATAAAAAGATGGCGACCCACGCTTACGGGCTGCCTTACGGATTCGTTTTAAACAACGTGGATTCCGCAACGTTCGCCGGCAACGATATTTTCATCGGGGATATGGACGTTTCCGCATATTCCGAAAAGGACCTTGCCGCGCTGAAACGCGCCTTGGGCGAAGAACGGTACGCCGCCGTCTTTGCGCCGGCAAAGCCGTTTGCCGTATACGATTGCAGAAACTTCAATAAAGATTAAACGAACGTAAAAAACCGCGGCGGGCGAAAAAATTCGCCCGCCGCCCGTTTTATTTTTACGTTTCTTCGTATTTTTTCAAGTAATATTTCAACTCTTCCGCCGACCGCCTTATCGATTCTTCCCTGTCCTCTATTTCGTCGCACAAAACCGTCTTTAACACGTTCATATCCCGCGCTATCCC
>CALVUL010000103.1 GCA_944363555.1 uncultured Clostridia bacterium | reverse complement strand
CAAACCGAGCAGAAGGGTTGCAGATTGCGTTCTTTCAAATGCAAGGGCGAGGGAGTTTACTAAGACGTAAATGACCGAAGCCCGCGACATGAAGAAAGGGCGCAAGATGCGCCCTTATCCTCGATTTGGTGCACCCGGCGGGGATCGGCAGACGCGGAAGCGTCTGTTTGATGCAAGGCATCAATCGTTATTTCAGTAGCCGACGGGTCGCCCGAAAAATAAAGCCCTTTCGCTATGAAAGGGCTTATTGCATGGTGCACCCGGCGGGGATCGGCAGACGCGGAAGCGTCTGTTTGAGGCAAGGCATCAATCGTCATTTCAGTAGCCGACGGGTTGCCCGAAAAATAAAGCCCTTTCGCTATGAAAGGGCTTATTGCGTGGTGCACCCGGCGGGGATCGAACCCACAACCTTCAGCGTCGGAGGCTGACACTCTATCCAATTGCGCTACGGATGCTTACGGATGCGGCGGATTTTCCGCCGCATAAGTTTTTATTTTTCGGTATCTTTCGTTTCTTTCGCGGGTTTCGCGTCCCGTTCTTTGGGCTCTTTTTCCTCCTTATCGAAAAGATGGAGGATCTTTTTTTCGTTCTTCTTTTCCGATTCCTGCTCTTCGGGCAGTTTCGTAACCTTGATCTCCAAAACCTTTTTGACGGTGGACTTCGTTACCTCGATGTGGAGACGGTTGTATTGGAATTCCCTGCCCACCGCGGGGATGCCGCCGAGTTGTTCGATCACCCAGCCGCTGATCGTGCTCGCGTCGTAATTCCTGTATTCTTCCGCGTCGATGCCGTAATACTCGAAGAGATCGAGCAGGGAGGCGTTCGCGTCGAAAACCGTGGTGTTTTCGTCCACGGCGCGGCAGAAAGACGTTTCTTCGTCGTGTTCGTCCCAGATCTCGCCCACGAGTTCTTCCAGAATATCTTCCAGCGTTACGATGCCGGAAGTGCCGCCGTATTCGTCGAGCACGATTGCCATATGCGCTTTTTTCTTTTGCAGTTGTTTGAGCAGCGCGGAGATCTTGATGTGCTCCGTCGTATACACGACGGTCTGCAGGAAGGGGGATATATCCTTTTTGCCTTTCAGATACGCCTGAAAGAAATCCTTTTCGTGCAGGATCCCGACGACGGTATCGATGCTCCCTTTATAGACGGGAACGCGGGAATACCCTTCTTCGTCGAAAACATCCTTGATTTTTTCCAAAGGCGCGCCCAGTTCCACCGCGGTGATGTCCACGCGGGGGATCAAAATGTCCACGACCTCTAAATCGTCGAATTCTATGACCGAACGGATCAGTTTCGTTTCTTCCTGTTTCAGCGTTCCGCCGCTCTGCGCCTCTTCCACTATGGTCATGATCTCGTCTTCGGTAACGATGGAATCGTTTTTCAACTTGAAGATCTTGGCGAGCAGCCATTTCCATCCCGTGAAGATGATGTTTACGGGCCATAGAATGATTTTCAGAAGGATGAGGATGGGGTATCCCCACATGGCGAATTTTTCCGGATAGACGTTGGCGATCATTTTCGGCGTGATTTCGCCGCAGATCAGCACCGCCACCGTCGTAACCACGGTGGAAACCGTCGCCGCCGTGGCGCCGTCGGCAATGAGTTTGCCGAACAGCAGCCCCGCGAGCGTCGTCGCCGTGATGTTGACGATGTTGTTCCCCACCAGCAGGGTGGAGATCAGCGCGTCGTATCTTTCCGCGAGTTTAAGCGTTTTATCGGCGCGGACGCTGCCGTTCGCGCTCATCGTTTTCAGTTTGAGCTTGTTGGCGCACGAATACGCCGTTTCCATAGAAGAAAAGAATCCCGATAACAACAGCAATACCACGATTGCGAGTAGTAAGGGGATTGTGCCGTCAGGCATAAAAGAAAAAATCCTCCTCAAATTAACGATATTTGACTATTATTATATAACAAACGCCGGCAAAATGCAAGCCATTTTACGGGATTTGCGAAAACGGAGCGCATTTTGTCGCGCGCAAAGTTTTAAAACGCTTGCCAAAAACGGCGGAATGTATTACAATGTAAGCGTTTTTCGGGAGGTCGTTATGAAAAAGACCGTGGTCGTCGGCATGAGCGGAGGGGTGGATTCTTCCGTCGCCGCCCTGCTTTTGAAAGAGCAGGGGTATAACGTGATCGGCTTGTTTATGCAGAATTGGGAAGAGACGGATGAAAACGGCTGCTGCACGGCGGAAGAAGATTACGCGGACGTGCGCCGCGTCGCCAACCTTCTGCAGATTCCGTATTATACCGTAAATTTTGCCAAGGAATACATGGACAGGGTGTTTTCCTATTTTCTGGCGGAATACCGCGCGGGGAGAACGCCCAATCCGGACGTGCTCTGCAACCGCGAGATCAAATTCGGTCCCTTCAAGCGCTATGCGGAAAGTCTCGGCGCCGATTACGTCGCCACGGGGCATTACTGCGACATCCTTCACGACGGAACCGTGCACCGGCTGCTGAAAGCGAAAGATCAGAGCAAAGATCAAACGTATTTTCTCAACCAACTCAGTCAGGCGCAGCTTTCCGGCGTGTTGTTTCCTCTGGGCAGGCTGGAAAAAGGGGAGGTGCGCCGCATCGCGGCGGAAAACGGCCTCGCCACGGCGCAGAAAAAGGACAGCACCGGCATCTGTTTTATCGGGGAGCGGAATTTCAGAAAGTTCCTGCAGACGTATATTCCCGCGCGAAAGGGGCTTATCAAGACCTGCGACGGCAAAACGCTCGGCGAGCACGAGGGGGCGATGTATTACACCCTCGGTCAGCGCCGCGGGCTGAACATCGGCGGGCAGAAAGGGGAGGAAGGGCGTTGGTTCGTCGTCGGAAAGGACGTGGAAAACAACGTGCTCTATGTGGCGCACGGCTCGGAAGAGCGGCTGTATTCTTCGGGGCTTTGGATGCGCGCCGTCAACTGGATCCCCTTTGCGCCTGCCGCGCGGGAGTTCCGCTGCACGGGGAAATTCCGCTACCGCCAGCCGGAACAGGGCTGCACGGTGAAGATCGAAAAAGACGGCGTCTTCGTGCGCTTCGACGAAAAACAGCGCGCCGTAACCGAGGGGCAGTACGCCGTTTTTTACGACGGAAACGAATGCATCGGCGGCGGCGTGATCGAACGGGCGCTGTTCGAATAAGGTTTTTTCCGCGCGTTTATTTAAACAATATTTATAATGGAAGAAAAGGGCGGTCAGCGCTGTCGAAAAAACAAAAAGTTTCGTATTGTCAAGTAATTTTATAGAATTTTTTTAGATTTTCAAAAAAAATTTTTTTGTAATGTCAAAAAAGCAAGTCTGCACATAGCAAAAACTGCTTTGTAAAAATAAAAAGGCAGGGAATTTCCTACAAGAAAAACCCTGCCTTTTTATTTCAGATATGCGAAAATGACCGTCTTTCGGCGGTCTTTGAAAGTGCACTTTCAAAATTACGCTATTTTTTGAAGTTCTTCCGCAAACCGTTCGGCAGAAGAGGAAAAATCGAAAATCTCCCGCGGATAAGCGTTCACCCAATCCTGAACGGCTTGTATTTGCTTATTACTGTACTTTGAAAAATCTGTGCTTTTCGGAAGTAATCGTCGAATATCGCGGTTCAAGCGTTCGTTCGAACCGCGTTCGCAGGAAGTATATGGGTGACAATAAAATATTTTTGTCCGCCTATTCCCGTATATGGATTGTTCCAAACCTGAAAAATCGGAAAATTCCGAGCCGTTATCCACGGTAATACTCTTAAATATCTTTCCGAATCGTTTCCCGAAACGCCGTTCAAGTTTATCCATAAACCGAACGACCGTTTCTTTTTTCCGATTCGGCATTTTCATGATGAGTTCATATCTCGTCAGCCGTTCGGTCAACACCAAAAGCACGTTGCGGGTAGATTGCCGACCGATAACGCAGTCCATTTCCCAATGCCCGAAAGATTTGCGGCGGAAAACTTCAAGCGGACGTTTTTCAATACTCGTTCCTTTCGGCGGAGCCTTTGCTACTGTTTTTCGGTATCGCTTTTTTCTTCGCCGCATAGGGAGATCCTGCAAACGGATATTCATAAAAATGCCTTGCGCTATGTATCGGTACATTGTTGTTTTACTTACCACGGTACGAAAAGCATTGTTCCGTTTCAATTCCCCGACAACAGCGCACGGCGAAATTTTATCTTGAACAACCCGTTTTTCCACATAGCGGACGAAATCGAAGTCGTTCCCTATTTTTAGGGGCGCGCCGTGTGCCGTCATGTTCAGCCGATACTTATCTTCGGCAATGTTCGGACTGTACGCCGCAACAAACTTATACCGCCGTTCGCCGAAATAATCCGTATAATGATACTGCTTGTGCACGTATTTTCCGCGTTTCAATT
>CALVUL010000102.1 GCA_944363555.1 uncultured Clostridia bacterium | reverse complement strand
GTGTTCACGCCGTACACGAAGGACTGAATGCACTGTTTCACCTCTTTATAGGAGAGGTTGTCCACCTTCACGAAAGGCGCGAGATAGGTATCGAAGGAGGAAAACGCCTGCGCGCCCGCCCATTCGTTCTGCATGATGCCGAGGAAGTTCACCATCTGGTTGCACAGCGTGGAAAGGTGCGACGCGGGCGAACTCGTGATCTTGCCGGGAACGCCGCCCAGCCCTTCCTGGATGAGCTGTTTGAGCGACCAGCCCGCGCAGTAACCTGTGAGCATGGAAAGATCGTGGATGTGGATATCCGCGTTCCTGTGCGCCTGATTGATCTCCTCGTCGTAGACCTCCGTCAGCCAGTAGTTGGCGGTGATCGCGCCGGAGTTGTTCAGAATCAGCCCGCCCACGGAATAGGTAACGGTGGAATTTTCTTTCACGCGCCAGTCGGAAACATTGAGATAGTTATCGACCGTCCCCTTATAGTCGAGCAGCGTCGATTTGATGTTGCGCAGTTTTTCGCGCTGCTTGCGGTAAAGAATATAGCATTTGGAAACTTCCACGTATCCCGCCTGAATCAGAACGACTTCCACGCTGTCCTGAATGTCTTCAACGGTTACCACCCCGTCCTTGATCTTATGGGAAAAATCCGCGGAAACGCGGAGCGCAAGGCGCTCGATAATGTCGTCCGTATACTCCACCTGCTGGGCGTTGAACGCCTTTTTTACGGCGACTTCGATTTTGCTCATGTCGAAAGGCACGATGCTTCCGTCTCTCTTCTTCACCTGAAACATATCTCATAACTCCTTTATTTCGTTGTGCAGCGATATTATACCGCGATTTCGCCGCCTTGTCAATCCTTTTTCAAGATGTTGTATTTAAAATTTTATGAAAACACAAGATGTTGTGTTGCGTCCGTTGTCGGTTTATTTCCCCGTTTGCACCTCGGCGCGCGGTTTTGCCGCAAAACGGGCGCAAAAAAACGATTTTTTTAAAAACGAAAGCGCAACGATTTTTTCGCGCGCCGCGATCTTAACACATTATCGTATAATCAAATCCCTCCGTCCGGAAAAACCGAACGCGCCGCGCCGTTTTCCACGAATCCTCCGTAAAAAACGCCCGCGGCGGAAAGCCGCGGGCACGCGCAAATCTTTCTAAGCCTTGTTTCTACACGATCTCCCAGACGGCGACGACGCTTTCCGCAGAACGGATCTCTTCCGGCGCAACGGGTTCCGCGGCAAACGCCCTGACGGCAGCCAAAGGACGGCCCTCGCCCTCCTCTTTGAGTTCGACAAGACAGCCGAGCCGCACATTGCAGGCGCGCGCGATGCTCTCCGCCCGCGCTTTCGCGTCCGCGCACGCGGCAAAAAGCAGTTTTTCTTTGAATGCGGCTTCGTCCCGCAGGGAAAACCGCAGAAAAAAATCGACGCCCGCGCCGCTTCCCACCGCCGCGCCCACGGCTTTGCCGAGGCGCGCGCTTTCGCAGGGAAACGCAAGCGTTACGGTGTTGACGAACAGATAGCCGCCGAACACCTCTCGGTTGACGTTCCCGTCCTTTTCGTATGCGCTTTTGCGGCTGACGCGGAAAGCCCCCGTCTTAAAATCCTTATCGGCATATCCTTCTTTCCGAAACGCCGCAAAGAGCGCGCCCTGCGCGGCGATCAGTTTTTCGTACGCCGCACCGTATTCGAGATCCTCGCCGCGCACCGTGCAGACGAGTTCGGCTATATCGGGTTCGCGGGATAATTCCGCCCTTCCTCTTACCGTGATCGTTCTCATAACTCTCTCCTTATAATCTTGTTCTATGTCCTTCGAGGAAATACGCACTGATTCCACGAACTTCCTCCTATTATAAAAAGTGGGTGAAAACACCCACTTTCTTTTATATCCTCACTTATACGGCGGTGGAACACCACTTTACTGCTCCTCACTTATACGGCGGTGGAACGCCTGCTTTACTGTTCCTCGCTTATACGGCGGTGGAACGCCTGCTTTTACGACTTTCGTCGCCTTTTCCATTAGAGGTCGCCTTTATGATGGGTAGCGAAACACCCTAACATCTTACTTCCGCCTTTATGGCGGGCAGCGGTACGCCCTAACATCTTACTTCCGCCTTTATGGTGGGCAGCGGTACGCCCTAACATTGTTCTAATGGTACTATTATTATACGCAAAGAATAGGATCTTGTCAATAATTTTTGCCGGATTTCAGTTTTTGCCCATCATTTTTCTTTGTGTTCTCCGAAAAACTCCCGATACTGCGCGATCGGATCGGCGTCGCGGTTCACGCTCTCGGCGATCGGCACATTGATGAGTTCGGCTTGCGCCATCTTCATAAACTGAATATCACGATGGACGCAACGCCCAAGATCACGCCTAAAATCACACGCCACGTCATCTTTTCTTTCATGAAAACGGCGGAAAACACCGTGGCGACGATGACCGAACCGCCGAGGGCGACGGGGTACAGAAACGCCGCCGGCACCTTTGTGGCGAGAAAGGTTACCGCAAGGTTGACGATCCCCAGCCCCAGCACGTTGAATAAAACGCTTTTTTTGTTGTGCGCCAAGGCGTTGAAATCGGCTTTTACCGTCGTTCCCCTGTTCGCGGCAACGTAAACGGCGTAAACGACGAGCGCGCATACGCCCGCAAAAGTGAAACTGAGCGCCGTCATGGAAAACACGCCTTCGCCCCCCATGACCTTCTGTTCCGCGTTCTGGATCACGCAGGAAAGCCCGTTGCAGACAAAGGCGATAACGTTGAAGATCAACCACTTTGCCTTGCTCTTTTTTAAAGCGGCTTTTTCCTCCTCGGTGCCCTCTTCGCGTTTTAAAATGATGAGCGAAAGGGAAGCGATCATCAGCACGAGAGCGGAAACGAGCATCCATGCGTTGAACTCCTCGTGCCAGAAGATCACGCCCGTGAGCGTGGGGATGACGAGGCTCAGGGAATTGAACAGATTGGTCTTCGATAAACTGCCCAGTTCCATGGCGGCGTAAAGCGCGAAATTGCACACGACGTAATTCACGCCGAACGCCGCCGCGTAAAGCACGACGGTTTGATTGATCGGTTCGTTTGCGAATGCGAAGACGATCCACATCGCGGCGCCGATCAACAAAGAAAATACGGCGATGTTCAGAAATTTTTCCCGCTGGGTCGCCGCGTTGCTGTACTTTTTGCCGAGAGAACCGAGGGCGATGAACCCCGCCACCAAAAACGTGAGTATGTAATA
>CALVUL010000101.1 GCA_944363555.1 uncultured Clostridia bacterium | reverse complement strand
GGGCAGGGAGATCCGCGTGATGGTCAAACCCGATCAGGTGGACGACGCAAAGACGATGTTCCTCGCCAAGGAGATCGCCAAGAAGATTGAAAGCGAACTGGAATACCCGGGGCAGATCAAAGTCAACGTCATCCGCGAATGGCGCGCCACGGAATATGCGAAATAAAAAACAAGCGGTATGCGGGGTAGGGAAACCTGCCCCGTTTTGCTTGCCGTTTTACGCCGTATCCTGCCCGCTCCATCGTTTTTATGAAAAGCGGTTCGCGGGGACGTATCCGTATCCCCGCCGCTTTCCCTTATTTTGCCTGCCCGCAAGGGCGGCATGTTCCGCATGCAAAAAAAGGCGAAGTAAAAACCGGCGGGCGTTTATGCGGCGTTGCATAAACGCCCGTTTACAAAGAGACGGAAAAACGCGGAAAAAGATAAACCCCGCGCGCCGCCCGCAGGCGGCGCATGCCCGATATAAGCGAAACACCTGACCCATGCTACGGCAGGCGTTTCGCTCGGGTTCTGTATTGCAAAAAGCGGAGCAACGTGCCCGCCCGGTCGGGCGTGCAAAAACATAAAAAAGCGTCTGAGTATTCAGGCGCTTTAATCTTCTAAACCTAATAAGTAATCCGTAGAAACATTAAAAAATTTAGCAATTGCAAACAGATAAGATATTTTCGGCTCGTTAATTTCATTTTCCCAATTTGATATTGCGGCATCGGTAATATTTAATTCTTTTGCGAGTTGTTTCATAGACAAATTTTTCTCTTGTCGTAACTCTCTTAGTCGTTGTGCAAAAATTTTCATACTATTATTTTACTAAGAAATCTTAACAAAATGCTTGACACTAAGAAATCTAAGTGGTATTATTAATATAAATATTAGTTGGAGTATGAAATGATAAATCCGTTAGATGTCGTTTATGCCGGAATTGAAAACCTGAGAATTATTAAAAATACAAGCACATATGCTGTTGCGTCTTTTAATTATAAAGGTCAACCGTCATACGGAATCAGGTGGCACGGCGGAGACGGAAATGTAGGAACACCGTCCGCGTTTGGAAAGCCTACTTGGTTTATTTTGCCTGATGATATTGTGGTAAACGATATAAAAATAAATATTATAGGAGATAAAAATGAGGAAAAAACATTTTAGAATCGTTGCACTTATTATAATGTTAATAATGGCTTTAACGCCTTTAACAATGACGGCTTGTTCATTGTTCGGTCCAAGCGAAAGCAATATACAAATTTTAGATTCTAGGCTTACATATGTAAATGGTGGGAGCGGTTTAAGTTTGGTCGTAAAAATAAAAAACAACTCTTCGTCTACTATAAAAACAAGTTTTAATGTGAACATATATAAAGATGAAGCTGTTTTTGATTCAACCGTTTCAGGCGTTCTTACGTTAGGCGCGGGAGAAATAGGGCAATTGGATAGTATAACTCGTATTTCCGGTCAATACGGTAATTACACATATAAAATTACAAAGTGGAATTTTTATAGGGTATAATACAGAAAAACAATATTATGGGATTTGTGGCGGAACCTTTTTACAGAGGTCCATAGAAAAAAATATATTTCGACCGACGGACACAAAAGAAAAAACTACTATATTAGTGGTTTTTTCTTTATTTTAAAGGTGAATTATACTATTAAGTGCAACAGAAGCGGGAGGGTGAATTATACTATTAGGAGCAACAGGAAAATAATTTCGCCAACAAACGGCTTGGAACTTTTCCAACTATCGGTTGAATTTGTCTTTTTACAACGGATTCAGCGCGGTTTCACCGCTTTATAGACGATATGCGGCATATCCGTGCCGTAGTAGTGTTTCGTGAAACGACCCGCGATTTCCATGCCGTTTTTTTCCGCCACGCGGCGGGAGGCGAAGTTGTTGTCGCGGATGACGGAGAAAACTTCTTCGACGCCGAGCACGCCAAAGGCGTAGTTTTTGCACGCCGCAGCCGCCTCGATCGCGTAGCCGTTGCGCCAATATTCCCTGCGGAAGAGATAGCCGATCTCCGTTACGGTTTTTTCGGGGATCCGCTGCAAGGTCAGCCCGCACTGCCCGACGAGCGCGCCCGTCTCTTTCAGAACGGCCGCCCACAGCCCGAACCCGTCCTCGGCATACCGCCGCAGTTGTTTTTCGAGCCAGTCTTTCGCCTCCCGCAGCGTGAAGGCGTGTTCATATGCGTACATGCACTTTTCATCACATAAGATTTTACAAAGATCAACAAGATCGCTTTCCCGCAGTTTTCTTAAAATCAGCCGTTCGGTTTCGAGGATCATAAAAACTTTGCCGCTCCGTATAAAAGCCCCCGCCGGCGGCGGAGGCTGTCGATTTTTTATTTCGTTCCGAAAATGCGGTCGCCTGCGTCGCCCAGCCCGGGAACGATGTAACCGTGTTCGTTGAGCCTTTCATCGAGGGATGCGCAGTACAAAGGCACATCCGGATGCGCGGAAGAAAGGGCGCGGATGCCTTCCGGCGCGGCGATAAGACACATAAACTTGATGTCTTTGCAGTTGCGCGCTTTCAGAAAGTTGACCGCCGCCACGGCGCTGCCGCCGGTGGCGAGCATGGGGTCGACGACGATGACCTGCCTGTTCTGAATATCTTCCGGCAGTTTGCAGTAATATTCGTGCGGCTGCAGCGTTTCGTGGTCGCGGTACAGCCCGACGTGCCCCACCTTCGCCGTGGGGAACAGATGCAGGATCCCGCTCGTCATCCCCAGCCCCGCGCGGAGAATGGGCACGACGGCGACGTCCTTGCAGGAAAGCACCTTTACGTCGGCCTCCGCCACGGGCGTTCTGATCTTTACCGTTTTCAGCGGCAGATCGCGGAAGACTTCGTACGCCATCAGCATGGCGATCTCTTCCACGAGTTCGCGGAACTGTTTGGAAGAGGTGTTTTCATCCCGCATCAGCGAGATTTTGTGGGTGATCAGCGGGTGATCGAATACGGTTACGTCTGCATTCATCGATGTTGTCCTTCTTTTTATTTATTTTTCCGCGCAGATCGCCCCGCCTTCGCAAGCGCGCCGCGGCGGGGAGGGCGCGGGTCATTCTTCTTTGGAAAGTTCTTCCTCGTACGCCTTGAAAACGGCGGCGATGATCTCGTCGCGCGTCTCCTGCCGGATGGGGTGGGCGATGTCCTTATAGACGCCCTCGTTTGTCTTTCTCGACGGCATGGCGATGAACAGCCCGTCGGTGCCGTCGATCACCTTGATGTCGTGGACCACGAAACATTCGTCGAAGGTTACGGAGGCAACCGCCTTTAACTTGCTTTCGTCCTTTTTTACAATGCGGATGCGCACGTCGGAAATCGTCATCGTATTTTACCTCTTATCATCATGATACGTTTATTTTAACATAAATTTCGGCGGCTTTCAATAGGTTTTCGTAAATTTTTACAAATTTCGGCAAATTTTTTTCGTCAAAATCATACTATACTGTAACGGAACGATGAAAGAAAGTCGATTTTTAGCGGAAACGAAGAAGCTGCATTTCGTCGGCATCGGCGGGATCGGCATGAGCGCGCTCGCGCAGTACGCGCTGGCGCGCGGCAAAAAGGTGAGCGGTTCGGATCTCGCCGCGGGCGAACAGACGAACAAACTCGCCCGCCTCGGCGCGCGGATTTTTATCGGGCACGCGCGGAACAACGCCCGCGGCGCGGACGCCGTGATCGTAACTTCCGCCGTCGATCGGGATAATCCCGAACTGCAATTCGCGCGGGATAACGGCAAGCCGGTTTTAAAGCGCGCGGAATTTCTGCGCTGCGCGGAAAGCGAGCACCGCTTTTCGGTGGCGGTAGGCGGCTGCCACGGCAAGACCACCGCCACCGCCATGCTTGCGCACATGCTGATGTGCGCGAAAAAGAGCGCCACGTGCATGATCGGCGGCGAGGATTCGATCTACGGCAATTTCACCTTCGGCAGCGATATTTTTTTGACGGAGGCGTGCGAATACAAGCGGAATTTTCTCTGCCTTTCGCCCGATGTCGCCGTGGTGCTCAACATCGACAACGACCATCTCGACTGCTATAAGGATATAAACGATCTTATCGCCGCGTACCGCGCCTTCGCCGAAAAGGGCGTCGGCGTGATCAATGCGGACGACGAAAACGCACTGCGCGCCGCGGGGCGGAACACGGTGAGTTTCGGCATAAAAAATCCCGCGATGTACGGGGCGGAAAAACTGACGAAAGACGCCTTGGGACGGTATTCCTTCGTTTTGACGGAATACGGGATGAAACGGCGGCGGGTGCGCCTTTCCGCGGCGGGGCTGCACAACGTGTACAACGCGCTTGCCGCCATCGCCGCCGCCCGCGCGGCGGGGCTGACGGCGGAGGAGGCGGCGCGGGGCGCTGAGGATTTTACGGGGGTGAAACGGCGGCAGGAAGTCATCGGCGCCGTCGGCGGAAAGAAGATCGTCGCCGATTACGCGCACCACCCGAAGGAGATCGCGGGGGCGCTGGCGGAAGCGAAAAATCCCCTCGTCGTGTTCCAGCCGCATACCTATTCCCGTACGCGGCTGCTGATGGAGGATTTTCTCGCCGTGCTGGAAAAATATCCCACCGTGATCTATCCCACCTACGCCGCGCGGGAAAAATACGATTACGAAGGCAGCGCCTACGCCCTGTACGCGGGGCTGAAAGAGCGCGGCGCCGAGACCGCTTACGCGGAAAACGCGGGCAGACTTTTTGAAAAACTGGAAGAAAAAGCGGGGCTTTACGGGGAAATTTACATACTCGGCGCGGGGGATTTGTACGACGAATTGACAAAACGGCTGAAAAAATACGATAAAGTATAGACAAAACGGCGTTCAGGCGTTATAATAAAATTATGCAAAACGATTACGAAAGCGCGCTGCGGCGCGACGGCAAACTGATCTTCGTCCCGGGGGGCGACAGCATGTGGCCCACGCTGAAGCACGAAGGGCAGTCTGTCGTCGTGCTGCCGAAGAAGGACAAGCTGAGATTGTACGACGTGCCGCTGTACAAACGCGCGGACGGGCAGTACGTGCTGCACCGCGTCGTGGGATTCGCTGCGGGCGGCTACGTCGTCTGCGGCGATTCGCAGTTCGGCGAGGAGTACGTCGCCGAAGGGCAGATCGTCGGGGTGCTCGACGGCTTTTTCAAAGGGAAAAAGTACGTTTCCGCCGACGACCGGAAAAGCCGCCGCGCCGCGCTTTTTTTGAGAAAGCACCGCTTTATCAAGCGCGTGGCGGTCAAACTGCACTTTCTGTTCGGAAGGAGAAAGAGATGAAGGACAAGCTTACCTTGAAATGGATCGGGCAGGGCGTCCGCGGGCAAGGGGGCAAGTTCGCATTCGTCGTCGTCGCGGTGGTGCTCAACGCGGCGATCACGGTGCTCTACGCGCTGCTCGTGCGGGACATCGTCAACGAGGCTACGGCGGCGGGCGGTTCCCTCGCGCGGATCGGCATACTCGCCGCCGTCATCGCGGGGGCGGTGCTCCTGCAATGCGCCCTGACGCTGTTTACCGGTCTGGTGCGGGAAAATCTCCGCGCGCGGGCGGAAATCCTTTTCAGGAAACGCGCCTTCGATTCGGTGCTCCGCGGCGATTACGCGGAAATTTCCGCCTACCACAGCGGCGACATTCAGAACCGGATCTTTTCCGATTCCGCCATCGTCGCAGACGGCGCGGCGCGCATTCTGCCCAACCTCGTCAGCGCGGCGAGCACGCTGGTGTTCAGCGCGGTTACGCTTTTTATTTTGCAGCCGGCGTACACCGCCATCCTGCTGTGCGCGTGCGTCGCGGCGTTCTTTCTGGCGATCTCCTTCCGCAAGATCATCAAGCGGCTGCATAAGCGCACGCGGGAAGCCGACGGTAAATCCCGCGAGTTCATGCAGGAATCGGTGGAAAATCTCCTCGCGGTGCAGGTGTTCGAGGCGCAGGGGAATTTTTCGAAAAAGGCGGAAAAACTGCTTGACGGGTTTTACCGCGCGGCGGCGAAACAGAACCGTTTCACGATCTTTTCCATGGACGCCGTTTGGATGGCGTTCCGCATTTTCTACGTTGCGGCGCTCATTTTCGGTTTGTTCGAGATCTTCTACGGCAACACCGATTACGGCACGCTGACGGCGATGCTGCAGCTCGTCAGCCATATTCAGACCCCCGTCATCAACCTTTCGGGCATCGCGCCGCGGTATTTCATGATGGTCGCTTCCGCCGAACGGCTGATCGAACTGGAAAAAAAGAGCGCCCCGCCGCGCGGCGGCGAACCCGCCGCGGCGTTTTACGAAAAACTCGATTCCTTTGTGTTCGACGGCGTTTTCTTCGATTACGGCAGGGAAAGCGTTCTCGAAAACGTCGATCTCCGCGTCAAGAAGGGGGATTTCGCCGTCATCAAGGGGGAATCGGGCATCGGCAAGAGCACGCTTTTAAAACTGTTGCTCGGCGTTTACAAACCCGTGAAAGGGGAAGTGTACCTGCAAACGAAGGACGGCAGGGCGGGGGCGGTTTCCGGACTTTTCGCCTATGTGCCGCAGGGCAACATGCTCTTTTCCGGCACGGTGCGGGAAAACCTTTGTTTCATCAATGAAAACGCGGGGGAGGAAGAGATCCGCCGCGCGCTGGAATGCGCCTGCGCCGATTACGCGTACACCCTTCCCGAAGGGCTGGAAACGGAAATCGGCGAAAACGGTTTCGGGCTGAGCGAGGGGCAGATACAGCGGCTCGCCATCGCCCGCGCCCTGCTCACCGACGCGCCCGTGCTGCTGCTCGACGAGGCGACGAGCGCGCTCGACGCCGATACCGAACGCAGGCTTTTGAAGAACCTGCGCGCGCTGGGGAACAAAACCGTGATCCTGATCACCCACAAACAGGCGGCGGAAAGCGTTGCCGACGCCGTGATCACCATAAAGAACAAGGAGGTTCATATCGATGAACGCATATCTCGAAACGCTGGGCAGCCGCGCGAAAGCGGCGGCGGCGCAGCTCAATAAAACGAGCGAAAAAGAACGTTCCGCCGCCCTTCTCGCGGCGGCGGACAGACTGGAACGGTCGGCGGAGGAGATCCTCGCGGCGAACGCGGAGGACGTGAAGCGCGCGGAAGAAAAGGGCGTGAGCGCGCCCATGGTGGATCGTTTGCGCCTGAGCGGGGCGCGCATCGCCGACATCGCCGCGGGGCTCAGGCAGGTGGCGGGGCTTTCCTCGCCCGTCGGGGAAACGATCTATGCTTACCGCAAGGAAAACGGCTTGCTGATCGAAGAAAAGCGCGTGCCTTTCGGCGTGATCGGCATCATCTTCGAATCCCGCCCCAACGTGGCGGCGGACGCCTTCGGGCTGTGTTTCAAGACGGCGAACGCCGTCATCCTGCGGGGCGGTTCGGACGCCATTTCGTCCAACGCCGCCGTCGTCAACGCGCTGCGCGGCGCGCTTGCCGAGGTCGGGATGGACGAGAACGCCGTACAACTCATCGAGGATACCTCCCGCGAGACGGCGGCGGAATTCATGAAGATGAAAAAGTATCTCGATCTGCTCATTCCCCGCGGGGGCGCGGGGCTGATCCGCAGCGTTACGGAAAACGCCTCCGTTCCCGTCATCGAAACGGGCACGGGCAACTGCCATATCTACGTGGATGAATCGGCGGATATAGACATGGCGGCGAACATCGTTTTCAACGCCAAAACGCAGCGGCTCGGCGTGTGCAACGCCTGCGAATCGCTCGTCGTGCACGCGAAGATCGCCGATAAGGCGCTGCCCGCGATCTATGCGAAGTTAAAGGAAAAGAACGTGGAAGTGCGGGGCGACGAGCGGGCTTTGGCGGCGTGCGGCGAATTCGTGCCCGCTGCGGAGGAGGATTACGGGAAGGAATACCTCGACGCCGTCCTGTCGGTCAAGACGGTGGACAGCGTGGACGAGGCGATCGCCCACATCAACCGCTACAACACCGGCCACAGCGAGAGCATCGTTACCGAAAACAGGGAAAACGCCGAAAAGTTTCTCAACGAAGTGGACGCCGCCGCGGTGTACGTGAACGCTTCCACCCGTTTTACCGACGGTTTCGAGTTCGGGCTGGGGGCGGAGATCGGCATCAGCACCCAGAAACTGCACGCCCGCGGGCCGATGGGGCTGCGCGCGCTGACGACGACGAAATTCTATTGCAGGGGAAACGGGCAGGTCAGATGAAAGCGGTATCTTGCATAGAGGAACTCATCGGCAACACCCCTTTGCTGCAACTGAAAAAAATCGCGGCGGCGCACCGTTTGAACGGGAATCTGTTCGCCAAACTCGAATCCTTCAACCCCGCGGGCAGCGCAAAGGACAGGATCGCCCTGTTCATGCTCGACGACGCCGAAAAAAGCGGCGCGCTCGTCGCGGGCGGCACGGTGGTGGAACCCACCAGCGGCAACACGGGCGTGGGGCTTGCCATGCTGTGCGCGGCGCGCGGGTATAAACTCGTGCTCACGATGCCGGAAAACATGAGCGAAGAAAGGCGCGAACTTTTAAAAGCCTACGGCGCGGAATTGGTGCTCACGCCGGCGGCGGAAGGCATGGAGGGCGCGATCGCGCGTGCCGAAAAGATCGCAAAGGAGCGCGGCGGGTTTATCGCGGGGCAGTTCGAAAACCCCGCAAACCCTTTGGCGCATTATCTGACGACGGGCAGGGAGATCTTTGAAGCCCTCGGCGGCGCGGCGGATATACTCGTCGCGGGCGTGGGCACGGGCGGCACGTTGAGCGGCTGCGCGAAATTCCTGAAAGAAAAAAATCCCGCGTTGCGCGCGGTGGCGGTGGAACCCGCCTCTTCCCCCGTATTGAGCGGCGGAAAGAAGGGCGTTCACGGGCTGCAGGGCATCGGCGCGGGATTCGTGCCGAAAAATCTCGATCTTTCCGTCGTGGACGAGATCGTCGCCGTAACCGAAAACGACGCCTGCGCCTGCGCGCGCGAACTTGCGAGAACGGAAGGCGTTCTGGCGGGCATTTCCTCCGGCGCGGCGCTGTTCGCCGCGATCGCGGTGGCGAAACGGGAGGAAAGCGCGGGCAAAAACATCGTCGTCATTCTTCCGGATACGGGGGAAAGGTATCTTTCCGCAAAACTTTTCGGTTGAAAAAGCGGCAAATTTTCCGCAGATATGCTATAATAGGATCGAATAAAAGAAAAACGGAGAAAAAAAGATGAAAATCGCACTGATCGCGCACGACAAAAAGAAAAACGAAATGATCGATTTCGCGGTAAGATACCGCGACGTTTTGAGCAACCACGAACTGTTCGCCACGGGGACGACGGGCACGCTGGTGATGGGGGAAACGGGGCTGAACATCACCCGCATGAAGAGCGGCCCGCTGGGCGGCGACCAGCAGATCGGCTCGATGCTGGCGGACGGCAAACTCGATCTGGTCATCTTTTTGCGCGATCCGCTCACGGCGCAGCCGCACGAGCCGGATATTTCCGCCCTGCTGCGCCTTTGCGACGTGTACTGCGTGCCCCTTGCGACCAACGTCGCCACGGCGGCGATCATCATGAACGCCCTGCAAAACGGCGATTTCGTGAAATGAGAAAAGCCCGCGCTTTGCCGGCGGGAAACGGCGGCAAAGCGCGCGCGGAGCGAAATGCGGCTCATGCGCGCGGGAACAATACCCTTGAAAAGTCCGGCGGGATTTTCGGGGGTATTTTTTTATTTTTACAAAATTAGCGCGCGCTAACCCTTGACAGGCGCGTTTCGTTATAGTATAATGCTCTCAGAGTTCGGATATGCGAACTCAATTTTAACGCCAAGCGGTTCGGCGTTGCGAACCGCAGCCGCGGCGGCTTTCCGCCTCTTTACGGGGAAGGCGGCGCGGCGGGGAGGGGTTATGACGGCATCGGAAATCGCTTATCTCATCGCGGTGAAGGAGACCGCGCGGGAGGGGAAAGGCGGGGAGGCGCGTTCCAAGGACGTGGCGGAGCGGATCGGTCTTTCCCGCGCCAGCGTGAGCAGGGCGGTGGAAAAACTGTGCGCGAAACGGCTGACGGCGCGGACGGAGCGCAACGGCGTCGTGCTGACGGAGGCCGGCGCGGCGGAGGTCGATCGCTACGAGGCGTGTATCGCCGCCGTGCAGAAGGCGATCCTGAAAAGATTCGGCTGCCGCGAGTGCGTTGCGAAAGCAGACGCGCTGCGCGTCGTCTGCGCGCTTTCGGCG
Organism: uncultured Clostridia bacterium; assembly: GCA_944363555.1. Lineage (GTDB taxonomy): Bacteria > Bacillota > Clostridia > Christensenellales > Borkfalkiaceae > UMGS775. Next base: position 1,780 of record CALVUL010000101.1, on the reverse strand, counting down.
GAAAATTTCAAACGCCTCTGCGAAGAGGAGGTGCAAAAATGCCGTTGACGATCGCGCCGGTAAACAAAAAAATGAAAGTATTGAAGGTGCTCGCAGAGGAAAAAATCAGGCGGCATCTGGAAAATCTGGGCATACTTGCAGGCGGGTGTGTGACGGTGCTTTCCTCGGACGGCGGCAGCGTCATCTGCATGGTAAAGGAAAGCCGTCTGGCGCTCGACAAACAACTTGCCTTAAAAATTTTCGTTGCATAAAGGAGGACTTATGGAAAAATATCTGAGCGATTTCGCCGTCGGAGAAACCGGCGAGATCAAGAGCGTGGCGGGCGAGGGAAAGATCCGCCGCCGCCTGTTCGATATGGGGGTAACGCCGGGGGCTTTCGTTACGCTGCGCAAGAAAGCGCCCCTCGGCGATCCCGTCGAACTCAACATACGCGGCTACGAACTTTCCCTGAGGAAAGCGGAAGCGGCGTGCGTGCTTACGGAGGTGAAAAAATGAAAAAATTCGCATTGGCGGGCAACCCCAACAGCGGCAAAACCACGCTGTTCAACGCGCTCACCGGTTCGACGGCGTATGTGGGCAACTGGCCGGGCGTTACCGTGGATAAGCGGGAGGGCGTGTATAAAAAACTTTCCGAGCCGCTTGAGATCGTCGATCTGCCGGGCATTTATTCCCTTTCGCCCTATACGCCGGAAGAGGTCGTTTCCCGCAATTTTCTGCTGGAAGAGCGCCCCGACTGCGTGATCGACGTGGTGGACGCGACCAACCTCGAACGCAATTTATATCTCACCACGCAGCTTTTGGAGATCGACGTGCCGCTCGTCGTCGCCCTCAATATGACGGACGCGGTGGAAAAGGCGGGGGATAAGATCGACGCCGCGGCGCTGGAAAACAAACTCGGCGTGCCGGTGGTGTCGGTTTCCGCGCTGAAAGGCACGGGGATAAAGGAACTGATGAAACGCGCCTACGAGGCGTGCCGCGGGAAAAGAAAGGGTGTGAGCGTGCTGAAAAACACGCCGCTTGCCCGCCTTGTGGAGGACGTGAAATCCGCCCTCGAAGAAAAGGGCGTGCCAAACGCCCTGTTCCATGCGGTGAAACTCGCCGAAAAGGACGAAATCGAGGTAAAAGCGCACCCCGACGCCCTGAAAACGGTGGAAAATTTCAAGCGCGGTTTTTCCGATAAGACTTTCGGCGGCGATTTCGAAGCGCTCTTCGCCGACGCGCGGTATAAGTACATCACCGCTAATTTTTCGGCGGTTTACACCAAAAAAGGGGAAAAGAACGCGCTTACGGCGTCCGACAAGGCGGATAAAGTGCTCACCCACCGCGTTTGGAGCATCCCGATCTTTCTGGTGATCCTCTTTGCGATCTTTCACGTAACCTTTTCGGAAAACTTCCTCTTTTTGGGCGGACTGTTCCCCGAGGATTGGGACCCGCTGGCGGGCACGCTGTTCGAAGGCGTTCTCTTCGGCGGCGGCATCTATTCGCCGGGCGTGATGATCTTCAATACGTGGAACGACGTGATTATCGCTCAACTTTTCGGGCTGATCGGGCAGGGGCTGGAAGCCACGGGCATGGCGCCGTGGGCGCTCGGGCTTTTGAACGACGGCGTTCTCGGCGGGCTTTCCGCGGTGCTCTCGTTTCTGCCGCAGATCCTCATTCTGTTTTTGTTCTTCTCCGTTCTGGAAGACAGCGGCTATATGGCGCGCGTGGCGTTCATCCTCGACAGGATCTTCCGTAAATTCGGGCTTTCGGGCAGGGCGTTCATGCCGATGATCATGGG
>CALVUL010000100.1 GCA_944363555.1 uncultured Clostridia bacterium | reverse complement strand
CATGATTTTGGAAATGGAAGCGCGCGAAAAACAGAGGACCGGCATCAAGACGCTGCGTATCCATTACAACCGCGTTTTCGGATATTATATCGAAGTAACCAATTCCTTTAAAGAGCAGGTTCCTTACGATTATCAGCGAAAACAGACCCTTGCGAACTGCGAACGCTACGTTACGGAAGAGTTGAAAACGCTGGAAGAAAAACTGCTCACGGCGGCGGAGCGCGCTCTGAAAGTGGAACAGCAGTTGTATGCGGCGCTCAAGGAAACGCTTTCCGGTTATATCGGCGAATTAAAGAAAGCGGCGGAAACCCTTGCCGTTTTAGACGTTTTGACGGCGCTCGCCCAGACGGCGAAAAAGAACAATTACGTCCGCCCCGAAATCGTCGCCGCGGGAAAGCCGATGGATATTGCCGGCGGAAGACACCCCGTTGTGGAAAGAGTTTCGGAAGAGCAGTTCGTCCCGAACGATTGCTATATGGATTCCGCAAATAACCGCACGCTCATCATCACGGGCCCGAATATGGCGGGCAAGAGCACGTATATGCGGCAGGTCGCGCTCATCGTTTTAATGGCGCATATCGGCAGTTTCGTGCCGGCGAAATCGGCGATGATCCCCGTCACGGATAAAATCTTTACGCGTATCGGCGCGAGCGATAATCTGATTTCCGACCAGAGCACTTTTATGGTAGAGATGAACGAAGTTGCCGCCATTATAAGAAACGCCACGAAGGACAGCCTTCTGATCCTTGACGAGATCGGGCGGGGCACAAGCACTTTCGACGGGCTGAGCATCGCGTGGGCGGTCGTGGAATATTTGAACGATACCGTTAAGGCGAAAGCGCTTTTTGCCACCCACTATCACGAACTTACGGAACTCGAAGGCATTCTCGAAGGCGTGAAGAATTACAAGGTAACCGTGAAGGAACTCAATAACTCCATCGTATTCATGCGTAAAATCATGCGCGGCGGTGCGAATAAGAGTTTCGGTATCGAAGTCGCCGCGTTGGCGGGTGTGCCGAAAGAGGTAACCGATAAGGCGAAATCCGTTTTGAAAAGGCTGGAAAAAAACGAACTCACGCTGCATGGCGAAGAGGACGCGCCTTCGGCGGAGGAAAACCCCGTATTGAGCGAGGCGGAGCGGATCTTAAAGGATATCGACATGAACAACGTAACGCCGCTGCAGGCATTCAACATATTGCAGGATTTAAAGGAAAAGGTTCAATAAACCATGGCAAAGATCAACATACTTGACAGTTCCGTCTACAACAGGATCGCCGCCGGCGAGGTAGTGGAACGCCCGTTTTCCGTAGTAAAAGAACTCGTGGAAAATTCCATTGACGCCGGTGCGAAACACATCGGTATCGACATTACCGACGGAGGGATCGCCTCGATCAGAATATCGGACGACGGCTGCGGCATCGAAAAAAGCGAACTCAAAAAGGCGTTAATGCCGCACGCGACGAGCAAGATCGCGGAGGTAAACGATCTCGACGCCATTTTTACGCTGGGATTCAGGGGAGAGGCACTGGCGAGCATCGCATCCGTTTCGCGCATAAAGATCGCCTCGAAACCGCAAGGTCAGGAATTCGGCGCCGCGATCGCTTCCGAGGGCGGGGATACGGGAGAAGTTGAGGACTGCGGGCTTTCCGACGGCACGGAGATTACGGTAAGCGATCTGTTTTTCAATACGCCGGCGCGCCGCAAGTTTCTAAAAACGCCGAAAAGCGAAGAAGGGGATATCTCGAATATCGTTACGCGCTTTATTTTGGGCAATCCCGATATATCCTTCCGTTACACGGCGAACGGCAGAACGGTTTATCAGTCCTACGGCGACGGGCTGGAAAGCGCGATGCTGAACGTATACGGGAAATCGGCAGTGGAAAACTGCTTTTTTATCGATAGTGAAAAACACGGCGTGCGCCTTAGGGGATACATAGGCAAACACCATTTCACCAAACCGAACAGGACGTATCAATCGATGTTCATCAACGGCAGATACGTTGTCAACGCCACATTGAATTCCGCCGTAACCAACGCTTACGGCGCCTATCTGATGAAAAGGCAATATCCTTTTTACGTGCTCGATCTTTCCGTCCCCGCGGAGATCGTGGACGTGAATGTGCATCCCAATAAAACGGACGTGCGTTTTTCCAACAATCAGATCATATACGGCAGCGTGTATTCCGTCATCTCCAAGGTGCTTGACGGTAGCAGCGAGGCCGTGAACATCGTACGGGAAAAGCCTGCCGCAGACATATCGGAAAGCGGTGTTGTAAAACAAGAAAAAATCGAGTATAATACAATCGATAATAAAATTGATTATGCGTATCGTAATAAGCCGTTCGGCGCGTACGATTTAACGCGCTTATCCCTCAACGATCATACCGTTTTGCCGCGCGAAGAAATAAACAGGGCTGAGCCGAGCGAAAAGGCAAAAGCGCTTTTCGAGGAAAACCGCCGTTTTTCGGAAGAATTTCTGAAGGAAAAAGAAAAAACGCATGCCGCGCCGCAACCCGACGCGTTACAACTCTCGGCGCCGCAAATCGGGGCGGAAAGCGATAGGACGCAGGTTTCTGAAACGCCGCCGCAAGACGCACAGCAGAAGATCTCTTTGCAAAGGGAACTCAAACTCGTCGGGCAGGCGCTCGATACCTATCTGATTTTAGAGGACGGCAAAGATCTTTATATCATCGATCAGCACGCCGCGCACGAGCGGGTGCTTTTCGATCGTTTATACGAAAAAGCCGTATCGGGCGCCGTTGCCGTGCAGGCGATGCTCGTTCCCTATACGTTTTCCGTAAATGAACGGGAAAACGAATTTATCAAGAGCAAACTGCCGTATTTCAAAGATCTCGGCATAGAGATGGAGGAATTCGGCTATAACGCTTATAAGATCTCCGCTTTGCCTACGGAGATCGCGGAAATGGATGTAAAGGCGTTTTTGGACGATTGCATGGGCGATATGGATCTTTTGAAAAACGACGCGCTCCCGAATCTGATCAGGGAGAAAATCGCCGGAAAAGCCTGTAAATCCGCAATCAAATCGGGAGATCGGCTCGATGAAAACGGTATCCGCTATTTGCTCAAATTATTAGAGGGAAATCTCGGTTTGAAGTGCCCGCACGGCAGACCGGTCGCGGTAAAAATAACCCGCACGGAAATCGACAAGTGGTTTAAAAGGATCGTATGAAAGACAAAGTGATCGTCGTCTGCGGGCCGACCGCCACGGGAAAGACCGCGTTGGCGGCGGAGTTGGCAAAACGGCTTTCTTCGGAAGTGATTTCCGCCGATTCGATGTGCGTCTACAGGGGGTTCGACATCGGCACGGCAAAACCGACGGAAGCGGAAACGAAAAGCGTTAAACACCATCTGATCGATGTCGTCAACGGAAACGAATCGTTCAGCGTAGCCGATTATAAACGCCTTGCCCAGCCCGTTTTGAAAGAGTTGATCGATCGCGGTAAAATTCCCGTCGTCTGCGGCGGAACGGGCTTTTATATCGAATCGCTTTTATATGATTTTTCCTACGGAAACGCCGCAAAAAACGATGAAATCAGGCGGAAATACGAACGTTTCGCGGAAGAGCGCGGCAAAGACGCGCTTTTTGCCCTTTTGCGGGAAAAAGACGCCGAGAGCGCGGAAAAACTGCATAAAAATGACGTGAAACGCGTGATCCGCGCGTTGGAGATTTTCGAATGCGGCGAAAAGGCGAAATCGGAATACCGCGATCGGCGCGTTTTGAAGTACGACGCGCTGGCGGTGTGTTTCGATTATCCCCGCGAAGAACTGTATCGAAGGATCGACGCGCGGGCGTCGGCGATGTTTGAAAACGGGCTTGTAAAAGAAGTAAAATCCCTGCTTGAAAGCGGAGTCGATGAAACCTGTCAGGCGATGCAGGGCATCGGTTATAAAGAGGTGCTTTCCTGCCTGAAGGGGGAAATCGGTGCGGAAGATGCAAAAAAACTCGTTATGCTGAATTCCCGCCGGTATGCAAAACGCCAGATCACGTTTTTCAAACGCTGGGAATTTCTGCGCCGTATTCGCCCGCAGGATGAAAAATCCGCAGCAGAGGAGGTATTGAAACTGTTATGATAGAGGAAGCGCTCATTTGCGAATGCGAGGAACGACTTAAAGATAAATTCGCGCGTTTGGAAAAAATCTCGCTTTTCAATACGGAAAAAGTATTAAACGCATTCAAAAAAAACAAACTCGCTTTAAGGCATTTCAACCCGACGACGGGGTATGGATACGGCGACGAGGGCAGGGATACTTTAAATGCCGTTCTGGCGGATATTTTCGGCGCGGAAGCGGCGGTAATGTCGCCAAATATCGTCAGCGGAACGCATGCGATTTCCCTTTGTTTATACGGGATTTTGCGTCCGAACGACACCTTCGTTTCGATTACCGGAGAACCTTACGACACCCTTTCCGGCGTTATCCGCGGAGAAAACGACGGTTCGCTGAAAGATTTCGGCATTCATTTTGACGTAATCGATTTAAAAAACAATGCGATAGACTTGGATGCCGTAAAAAAATACCTTTCGGAACATAAACCGAAAATGGTCTTCATGCAAAGGAGCCGCGGCTATGAGTGGCGCCCCGCGCTGACCATCGACGACATCGAAAAAGCGGTGCGATTGGTCCGTTCCTGCGGGTTTGACGGCTGTATTTTCATGGATAATTGTTACGGCGAATTCGTAGAAACGAAAGAGCCGACGGAAGTCGGCGTCGATCTCGCGGCGGGTTCGGCGATCAAGAATATCGGCGGCGGCGTCGTGCCGACGGGAGGCTATGTCGTCGGCGCGGAGAAATACGTCAAACTGGCGCAAAACAGGTTAACCGCGCCGTCTATCGGCGGCGAAGTCGGATCTTACGCGTTTACATACCAATATTTTTACGAAGGCTTGTTCCTCGCGCCGCATGTCGTGAAAGAGGCGCTGAAGGGTTCGTGGCTGACGGGCGCAGTGCTTTCTGCGCTGGGATACGATACGTCGCCCGCGCTCGATGAAAACGCGGGGGATATTATCCGCGCCGTTCGTTTCGATACGGAAGGGAAACTCGTCGCCTTTATCAATAATATACAGAAAAATTCACCTGTGGATTCTTTCGTGGAAGTGTTGCCGTGGGATATGCCGGGATATGAAGAGCAGGTCATTATGGCGGCAGGGTGTTTCGTGCAGGGCGCGTCCGTCGAACTTTCCGCCGATGCGCCGATAAAAGAACCGTATATCGCGTACATGCAGGGCGGACTTACTTACGAACACGTTAAAATCGCCTTAAAAAATCTGCAATTATGAGCGCATAGCGCAAAGCCGTTTCCGATAATATGTTCCTGCGGGCGCAAAAAACGGCGCGGAACAAATTTTTTCCGCGCCGCAGAACCGAAAACGGCATATTTTTAAAATTTCCTGTATAAGCCCTGCACCAATCCCAAAATCACGACGTCGTCCAGCACGATGTCGGACAGGGCGGAATTTTCCGGATGCAGAATGATCTTGTTATCCCGCTTGAAAAAGCGTTTTACCGTACTGCTGTCCTCGATGAGGGCGACGACGATGTCGCCGTTCTCGGCGGTGTTCTGCCGTTTTACGATGATCTTATCGCCGTCGTATATACCGGCTTCGATCATACTGTCGCCGTGAACGCGCAGCATAAACAGATCTTTTTCCGCATTATTGAATTCCGGCGGCAGGGGATAGAAATTTTCAAAATTTTCCACGGCGAGAATGGGTGTGCCTGCGGTAACCACGCCGATTAAGGGGATGCTTTCGAAGTTGCTTTTCTGCGTGAGGGAAAACGCCCGTTTTTTATCGGGGGTTTTGGTGATCAGCCCTTGTTTTTGCAACTTTTCCAAGTACGCGTAAGCCGTTGCTGTGGATTTAATGTTGCATTCCGCGCAAATTTCCCGTACGCTGGGCGGAAAGGAATTGGTTTCGAGATAGTCTTTGACGTATTGGTAGACCCGTTCAATTTTTTCGCCGATGTTTTTCATAACAATATTATACCATAAAAAAACACGGATGTCAAACATTTGTTTGCAATCTGTGTTTGGCTGATCGAATAATTTGTGCCGTCTTATAAAAAAGGAGGGGCGTGGAAAGATGAAAGGCGAAAAATGTATTTTGTACGACAGGGAATGTATCGAATGCTGGGAGTGCGAAAAGTGCGATCTCGATCCTTCAAAACGATGCGATTCCTGCGGAAAATGTATCGAGATCGAAAAGAATTACAAGATCATCAAAATCGATAAGATCGTCAAATAAAAAATCATCGTTCCGCTTTTCTTCGTTTTGCAGAATAATGCAATACTTTAATTTTATAAACGACGGTATTTGCCAGATGCGCACGGTCAAACGTATCGGCGGTGATTCCGTAATGTTTTAAAAGCGCGATCAGCATATATTCTTTTTCTTCTTCCGCAGCTTTTTCTACGATTCCCTGTCCGATTATGCTTTCGTAAGCAAAACTTGTCGTGCAGGATTTTTTGCCGAGCGGAAGCACAAGTTGATGTTCGCAATCGATTTCAAATGCGACGCGGTTGTTTTTACGGATAATCTCGTGCTTTGTTCCTTCTTTTGAACCGTGAAAAAATAAGATAAAATTTTCTCCGTCGGTTTCGTAACCGAAATTGACGGGAAAAATATACGGATATTCGCCGTTATTCAACGCAATGCGCAAAACTTTCGCTTTATCGAAAATGTTTTTGATTTCTGCAAATTCAGTTATTTCTCTGTCTTTTCTTCTCACGGCACGATCCTTTAAAAACAATCGGAGGATTTTTATTTTAAGCAGTACCTTTTGCGATACATTGTTCCACGTTACAAAATCAACTGAAAACATCGCGGAATTTATAATAATGTTCTTTCAAAATGCTCGCGCGTACCGTTACGCCGTCCTCTTCAAAATTTACGGACTGCACGACGCAGAAATCGCTCAATTTTCCGAATGCGCCGTATGCGGGATAGGAAAGTTTTTTTTCGATTCTGACATACGCGTCGCTGAAAAATCCGTCGATTTTTTCCAAAAGTTTGTCGATCCCGAGTCCGCTTAAAGCGGAGATAAACACCGCGTCCTTCGGATACGGCGTAAAATCGGCAACGTTTTCGCACTTATTGTACACCACGATTTTCGGGCTTTCCGCATGGATTTCCGCAAGGGTATTTTCCGTCGTTTCAAGTTGCATTTCGTAATCGCCCGTCGCGTCGCAGACGATCAAAATCAGGTCTGCGTTGACCGCCGTTTCCAGCGTCGATTTGAACGCTTCGATCAAATTATGGGGGAGATTTCTGACAAAACCGACCGTATCGGAAAGGACGACTTCGCAATTTTTTAAGGGAAGTTTGCGCATCGTGGGATCGAGCGTGGCGAAAAGTTGGTTTTTAACGAAAACGTCGGCTCCGGTCAGCCGATTTAAAAGCGTACTTTTTCCGGTATTGGTATAGCCGACGAGCGCCACCGTTTTAATATTGTTCTTTTTGCGGCGGAGATTTTGCAGATTTCGGCGCGTTTCGATGTTTTTCAGGGCGTTTTCAAGAAAATCGATCCGCCTTCTGATATGCCGCCGATCCGATTCGAGCTGCGTTTCTCCCGGGCCCCTTGTTCCGATGCCGCCGCCCTGCCGGCTGAGTTCCGCGCCTTTGCCGCGAAGCCGCGGATAGATATACTTTAATTGTGCGAGTTCGACTTGCAGTTTTCCTTCCGTACTCTTGGCGTTCAGTGCGAATATATCGAGGATAAGGGTGGTTCTGTCGATCACGTCGACGCCCAGCGCGGCGCGGATGTTGAGCGTCTGAGAAGGAGATAATTCCCCGTCAAACACGATCAGATCGGCGGGGGAATCTGACAGTTCTTCCTTGATTTCTTCCAATTTTCCCGAGCCGATGAAAGTTGCCGGATTGACCTCCCGTACGACTTGCGTTTTTATTCCGCATACTTTCCCGCCGGCGCTTTCGACGAGCGCGCGGATCTCTTCCGCCGAAGCGCCTTCCGATCTATCGAAGATCGGTTTTAAAATGTAGACATTTTCCGCCTGCTTTTGAAATGTTTCAATCATCTTTATCTCTTAATTTCACGGAAGTTACGGCGTTTTTGATGATGTCGTCTGTAATATCCGCATAGTGTTTTTTTGTCGTATTCACGTCTTTGTGCCCGAGCGTCGCCGCGACGACGTAAATATCGTGCGTTTTTCTGTATAAATTCGTGCCGAACGTGCTTCTCAATTTATGCGGCGTGATCTTTTTCAGGGGGGATACGATCTTGGCGTATTTTTTTACGAGTTCCTGTACCGTACGCGTGGAGATCCGCCTGTTCTGCAAAGAGAGAAAAAACGCGCGCTCTTCTTTTGCCAAAGGGTTGTTGGCGCGTTCCGTGGCGTAATCTTCCAGCGCGGCACGCACCTCCGCGCCGAAATACAGCGTTTTCCTGTCGCCGCCTTTTCGCGTAACGACGAAAGCGCTTGTATTGAAATCGATGTCTTCCGTATCGATCCCGACGAGTTCGCTGATACGGATCCCCGTGCCGAGGAAGAGGGTAAGGATCGCCACGTCGCGCACGCGGGTCTGCTTGTGAAACTGCTGTTGTTTTTCCGTCAGTCCGTTTCCTGTGTCCGCCGTGTTGAGAATGGCGGCGATTTCGTTGATTTTGCCGTTTGATTCAAGGCGTACGATTTCTTTTTCATGCAGTTTCGGCATGGAAACCTTGGCGGCAACGTTTGCCGTAAGAGCGCCTTTGTTAAAGAAAAATTTGAAAAACGAACGGATCGTTGCGAGTTTTCTCGCCTTGCCGCGTTCCGTGCACGTTTCCGTTTTGCCGTTCACGGTGTAACTTGAAAGATAACTGAGGAATAATTCGATGTCGTCGGAAGAGAGTTGATTCAGATCGTCAAGCCCGATTTCCGCGGGGGTTTTTCCTTTAAACGTTTTTTTTGACAGAAAATCGAAAAAGATCCGAAGGTCGTACGCATAATTTAATCGCGTAAGAGGCGTTGTTCGGTTTTCGATCCCGATAAAAAACTGTTCCGCAAAATAGGGGAGTTCTCCCGCGATTGCCCTGATTTTTTTCAACGAATTGGCTGTACGCTCGTCAAAATAACTTTTTTCCCGCATAAAATCACCTTAGCGACATTATTATACACCCGAAACACAAAAAAGTAAACAATTTAACAAAACAAAATAAACACGATGAAATCATCATATAAATTATGCCTGTCAGAATACATTGCAATTTTATCTGTATTTTTCTATTAAAAAGCAAAATAATTTGTGCGTATCGATTCGCTCTCATCGTTTTAACGTAAAAAGGGACGACGATAACGGTTATTTTTTAATTATGACAAGAACTAAAAAAGCGGCAAAAACGAATGTCATGAGGCGATAATTCAAAAAACAAGGGGATTTTATCGCGGTATCCCGTCGGTTCAGGTGTAAATTTTTTATTTGTTTTATGCTTTTTTCGTTCTTTTTTCGGATTTTTCTGCATGGGGTACAATATACTAACTATGCGCAAAACAACACTTTTGCGCAATTTAATACCGAAAATCAGCGTTGAATGCCGTATTTTTATATGCCGTAATCAATCAGAAAAATTCTGCCGATTTTCAATTGAATTATATTGAATCCGTTTTACAATCGATTTTACGGCATATTTGCGAGAATTTATTTTAAAATCTTTTTGAAGGTATTGACTATTTTCTGTTTTCGTTGTATAATCGAATTATAGAGTTTCTTTCGGCGAAAGATTTTTCCCGATGTGATTTTGAGTTGTTCATTTCTATTTGTTCTGTGTTGCCGCCTTTCTTCGTTAACGGAAACCGGCGACAAAATTTTCCGAAAATCCGTGAAAGCAATTTTCGCGGACCGGTCGTTAAAATTTACAGAAAAAACGGCAAATCAAAAAATCGCATTGTAACGCGCTGAGACAGAATGGGCTTTTTTTCGTCGGAGCATTTATTTTTCGTTCTCAGGAAAAAATCCGGATTTCGGGGTGATTTTATGGAGCAAACCATCAGCAGCGATTTCATACGCGGGCACATCGATACGATCATTCTGCGTTCACTGTTCAGCGGCACGAAACATGCTTTGGAGATCGCGGCGTTTATCGAAGAAAAAAGCGGCAGCAAATACGAAGTAAAGCAGGCGACGCTTTACAGCGCCTTAAAACGCCTTGAAAAACTGAAATACGTCCGCCCGTTCTGGAACGACGCGCCGGAAGGCGGCAGACGGCGTTATTTTGAAATCACGCCGGCAGGCAAAGCCTTTGCGGATAAAAACCTTTCCGGCTGGGATTATTCCCGCGACGTTATCGATCAGCTCGTTGACGAAGTTCCTAAAAATCTCGTTCACGAGCCCGGAGTCGTCTTGTCGGGAAAAAGCAGCGATCGTAAACACGCCACCGTTGCGGACGGCGATCGGAAAGACGCGGATACGGCGGATTCCGAGAAGACGCCTTCTCTTGAAAAAAACGACGAATCCGCAAAAACCGCTGTCGTTTCCGAGGAAAAGCGTGCGGAAAATACGGCGCAGGAGCCGAAACCTGAAGAAAAAATCATCTATATTGACCGCGTTATCCGCGAGGAAAAACGTGAAGAAAAACAACAGAGCGATTCGCTGAAAGATCCCGCTTTGGAAATGATTTTGAACAAGCAGGAAACCGAAGTCAATTACCGTGAAGTTTTGCGCGATCTGTTTGAAAAAAACGTGGTGAAACATCCGGAAGAAACGGAAATTTCCGAGGAAAAACCGATCGAAGAACGGGTTGCCGAGTTTGAAGAAAAGCCGTCAGCCCCCGAAGATCCCCCGCATTTTGCCGCATTGCGCAAAGAAAACGTATTCGATAAGGATTTCCGCATCCGTTCGCAGAACGTCGGGAAAACGGATTTTTCCGATCTGCTGGAAAAAGCCGACGCCGAGGGTTATAAAATCAGGATCTCAACAGGCAAAAGCGAAAAACTCGGCGGGAAATATCTGATCAATCGCATCAATCTCGTTTCTTCCCTCGCCGCGTTTTTGGTGTTTTTGATCGAATGCCTTGTCTTTTCGCTGATTTACAAGCAGGAAAATCTGTTCAGCGGCTGGTATTACCTTTTGGCGATCGCCGTTATGGCGGCGCCTGCGGTAAGTCTGCTCGCCGTTTATCTGCGTCAGCCGTTAAAGACGAAGGCGTCGTTTAATAAAAATTTGATTTATACCGTGCTGATTATTTTGTTCAATCTGCTGTTGATCGTCATCGCGTTCGCCGTGCTGACCAACACGAATTTCAACGATCGGGCGGAAGTCGCGCTGAAACTCGTGGCGCCGCTGCTCGTATTGTTCGACGTGTTTTTATTCTTTTTGTTCCGTAATCTTTGCGCCGTATCCGATCATTTCGTTACGAAGCGTTCATAAAATGTACAAATTACGAAACCTCCCGCTCCTTGTCGATGCGGGAGGTTTTTTCTTAAAGATTCATCAGATATTCGATTTCCGCGGCGTTTAATTTGCGTACTTCGCCGCGATCGAGTCCTTTTAAGGTCAGTTCCCCTACTTTGATGCGTTTGAGCAATTTGACTTCTTTTCCTACGGCCTCGAACATCTTCCGGATCTGTCGGTTTCTGCCTTCGGTAATGGTGATATGTAATTTGACGGCGTTTTTCAACTCTTCCGCAATTTTTACGTTGCACTTGCCCGTGCGCCTGCCGTCGATGTAAACGCCGTTTCTGACCCTGTTCAGCGCCTCGTCCGAAATGCTTCCTTCCAACTTGACGAGATAGGTTTTGGGGATCTCGTTTTTCGGGTGCGTCAGCCGGAAAGTCAGTTCGCCGTCGTTGGTCAGCAGAAGCAAGCCTTCCGAATCGTAATCGAGCCGCCCGACGGGAAAGACGCGCTTTACGTTCGGCGGCAGCAGATCCATCACCGTCTTTCTGCCCTTGTCGTCTTTTACGGTGCAAACGTAACCCTTTGGCTTATTCATGATATAATATTCGTATTTCTTTACCGTGCTCACGGTTTTGCCGTTTACCGTTACGTTGTCGCCTTCCGATACCTCTGCGCCGACGGAACAGATTCTGCCGTTGATCTTCACTTCGCCGTTTTCGATCATCTTGTCTGCGGCGCGGCGCGAAGCGATACCGCTTTCCGCCAGATACTTGTTGATTCTCACTTTTGCGCTTCCTTTTTAATTTATCCCGTTAATTGTATAAATTTTTTCGGAAAAAAGCAAGTCATTTCCCGCCCTGAATTCGATTTTACCGACTTCCTGATCTTTTTTTGTGTTTTCGGGCAGGCATTCGGGTAAAATATAGTCGATTTTCAGATTTTCTCGTTCGCTTTCGGTAAGCGGCAGATATACGTCGTTTTTCACATAGAGCGCGCATTTTGCGTCTTTGCCTTCCACGGGAAGAAAATCGACGATAAAATCGCTTTCAAAAACCTTATACAACGAATATTCGCCGAAATAGCGGTCGAAATGCGCTTTTGCCGTTTCAAACATCGGCGGGCAGTTGAGCACGACGGAAACGAGTTCCATGCCCTTCCTTTCGCAGGAGGAAACGAGACATCTGCCCGCTTTTTTCGTATAACCCGTTTTGACTCCGGTTGCGCCCTCGCAATCGAACAGAAGTTTGTTTTTATTGATCAGCAGGCGTTTATAGGGTTTATCGCCGTTGGAGATTTCGATTTTCTTCGTCGATACGATTTCTTTGAAGTCCTTGTTTTGCAACGCGTAAGCCGTAATAAGCGCAAGATCGTTTGCCGTAACAAAGTGGTCGTCGTCGGGAAGTCCGTGCGGGTTGACGAAATTCGAGTGCGTCGCCCCCGCTTTTTTCGCCGTTTCGTTCATCAATGCGGCGAATTGCTTTATCGAGCCGGCAACATGCAGCGCAAGCGCCGTGGCGGCGTCGTTTCCGGAACGCAGCATAAGCCCGTATAAAAGTTCCTTTACGGTGAGTTTTTCTCCCTCTGCTAAATAGATGCTCGATCCTTCCACCCCGACGCTTTCTTTGGTTACGCATACAACGTCCTCCGTACCGGCGTTTTCGAGAACGCAGATCGCCGTCAGGATTTTCGTCGTGCTTGCGGGATACATTTTTTTATCGCCGTTCTTGTCGTAAAGAACGCGCCGCGAACCGACTTCCATGACGATTTGCGCGTCATAAACTTCCGCCGCGGCATGCGCGGCCGGTTTCACGGCTGCAAACGGAAATATGCATAGCAGCGCAGATAAGCATAAAACAGCAATTCTTTTCATGACTCAGTTATCTTCCTGTATTTTTTTAATGATATCTTCTGCGGAATCCACGAGTTTATCGAGTCCCTCGTAAAAGGCTTCGAGGCGGTATTTTCCGTTTTCGCGCACCAAAAAGCCCGCCGGTTTCAGCGATACGACGGCGCCGCTCCCGCCGGCGAACGGCAGAGCGGAATCTTTCTTGAAAAGTTTCACTTCTCCGTATTCGCCGCCGCCCGTCATAAAACCGAGGGTAACTTTGCAGACGGGAAACACCGCGCCGTTTTCGGTTTCCACCGGTTTCCCGATAACGGTGTTGACGTCGATCATGGCGCTTAAATTCTTCATCGCCGATTCGATAACGGCGGTTATTTTGTTTTCCTGATCCATTCTTCTATTTTCCTTAACAAGATTTTTGCGACGGTAACGCATACGGTAAACAGGTTGAATACGGCGTCGATCGTAAGGGTGATCTTAAAAATCGATTCCCCTTCGTACAAAAGCGTGTCGTTTCTGAAAACCGTTTCGCCCCCCGTCGCATAAGAAACCGCCCCGAAAGTCTGCGCAACGATGTTGCCCGCCAAAGCGTAAAAAAAGGGCAGTTGCGGGATTTTTTCGCTGCCGCATTCCGTAATCAGGCGGATCTTCCGGATAGAATAATCCTTCCGCAAATTGAATTGCGACCGCATGCCGACGAGCGATCTTAACGATACGATCACCGCTTTTTTTTCGGATAAGTGCAGCGCGATCCCCTCTTTTACTTTTTCTCCGTATCCTCCGATCAGCGAAAGTTTATCGATCGTCAGCAAAAAATAAACTTTTTTTGCGTCTTTATCGTAAAACAGATACGCTTTGAGAAAAATCGGCGCGATTAAAAGAAGCGCCGCCGCAAGGACGATATATACCCAATGCACGTTTTTAATATCTGCAACGGTAAAAATTTTATGCACGCGAAAAAGCGCGGCGCCAAAAAGGCGCCGCGCTTTTATCGAAAGCAAAGTGATCCGTTATCTATATTTTTTCCACCTTTTCGTCCTTCAGAAAATCGGGGATCTCCTCTTCCTCCACGGGCGGAAGATCGAAATCCGCATCGGCAGGCGTTTCTTTTTGGGACCCGCTTTTTTCCTTTACGCGATCCATAACCGTTTCCGCATTTGCGGGAGCCGGTTCTTCTTCGACGTATTCGTCTTTTTTGTAAAGATAATCGTCATCGTCCGTGTTGCCGTGGATGCGGGCGATCCTTTCGATCAACTCGTCGTAATCGGGCAGTTCGTCTAAGGACGAGATCTGAAAGCGTTTCAAAAACTCGTCTGTCGTGCCGTACAGGATGGGTTTCCCGACGGCGTCTTTCCTGCCGACGGGCTCGATAACCTTCAGTTCGAGGAGTTTCTGCACGGCGTATTCGCTGTTGCCGCGGATTTCTTCCAGATCCATCCGCGTAACGGGCTGTTTGTAAGCGATGATGGCTGCGGTTTCCAGCATGCTTTTGGAAAGTTCGCGTTCCTTGATGGGATTTAAAACGGAGGAAACCTCTTCCGCATACTCCGGATTGGAAGCGAACTGGATCTTCTTGTTGAACATCAACAACTGCAGCCCGCAGTCTCCGCCGTATTTCTGCTGCAACTTTTTGACGGCGGCCACGATTTCTTTTTCCTCCACTTCCAGTTTTTCGGCTATATCCTTTATGGCTATCGGATTGCCCGAAACGAAAGCGACGGACTCAATTATATTCGTCAATTTCTCCGATTTCTTCATTTCTGTCTTCCCGCAAAGTAATGGTAATATCGTCAAAAACGCCGGTTTGTTCGACTTTTATGTATTGCTGTTTTAAGAGTTCGAGCATCGCCTGAAAGGTGGTGATCAGTTCGTTTTTCGTATAATAATCGGTAAACAGTTCAAAAAAACTCATGCTTTGCCGTTTTAAAAGCATATCCCGAATAAAATATACCTTTTCCGCAACCGTGAACACGTCTTTCGGGATTTCTTTCTGCGTATTTTTTTCCCGTTTTTGCGCGTCTACCTTCAAAAGCAGTTTTGAAAACGCGGCGATCAGCCCGTCAAGGTTGAAATCTTTATAAACGATCTTGACGTCCCCCGCCGATTTATCCGGCTCTTTGTAAAAGCGGTTTACGTTTTCCTGTAATTTTAACTTTTCGCTCGTTTCCTTAAAGAGTTTATATTCTTCGAGCTGGCGGATCAGCGCCTGTTCCGGATCTTCTATATCGTCGAGGAATTCTTCGGGTTTCGGGAGCAGCGCCTTCGATTTGATCTCCACCAACGTTGCCGCCATACCGAGGTATTCGCTGGCTTTTTCCACGTCGATGACGTCCATCGCGGCGATGTACTGCAAATATTGCTCCGTTACCTGCGATACGAAAATATCCTTGATTTCGATTTTCGCTTCCTTGATCAGGTGGAGCAGCAGATCGAGCGGTCCTTCAAAATTATCGAGCACGGTGGAATAATCCACGACAGATTCAAATTCCGCCATTAAAATATCACCCCCCACAGCAATTCGATGGGCAAACCGAGATAATAAGCGCCCTTGCCGATAACGAGCCCTAACACGTCTAAAAACGCAAGTTGCGGGATCCAAGAAGCGATGAAACTCAGCACGATCAAAGCGAGCAGTACGTATTGCCCGTAATTGCGCAAAAACCGGTAAACGGGATTGGAGTGATTGACGGTTGCGTCGATGATCCTGAACCCGTCCAGCGGATAGAACGGCAGCAGATTGAAAACGCAGAACGTGAGATTCAATTGGAAAACAAGACGCAACGTATTTTGCAGCACGTCGTCGAAAAGCGCAAGATCGGGCAGGAACATCGACAGTCGATACAGCGGATAGGCGATGAATGCGAGGATCAAGTTTGTCAAAACGCCGGCAACGGATACCCAGACGAGTCCCCTTTTATAGTTGCGGAAATTGCACGGATTGATCGGGACGGGTTTCGCCCATCCGAACCCGACGAGAACGAAACAGACGAGCCCGACAACGTCGAAATGCGCGAACGGATTGAGCGAATATCTGCCGTTGACGCGCGGCGTATCGTCGCCGCACTTTACGGCGGCGAACGCGTGCGCGAATTCGTGGAACGGCAAGACGATCATGACCGCCAGAAAAACGCAAATATAGGAAACGACTTTCGCTACGACAGGATTCATATTACGCCGGTTTTTTCATCGATATTTCTGTTTACAGTATACAATAATTAAGGAAAAATTGCAAGAAAAAAGCCGCTGTTGCGGCTAAAGTTCGTTAAATAACGGTTAAATCAAATTACAGTCGTGATCGTTGCGCGCGATGTCCTCGTAACTTTGCTTTCTGACGAGATAATCGCTTTTTCCGTTTTCCACCAGAATTGCCGGCGGTACCGCGTTGCGGTTATAGTTGCTCGCCATGGAATAGTTATAAGCGCCCGTGGAAAGAACGGCGATAATATCCCCTCGTTTCACTTGCGGCAGGAAACAGTCCTCCGCTATGATGTCGCCGCTTTCGCAGCATTTTCCGGCGATGGAATACATTTCGCAGGGTTTTTCGTTCATGCGGTTTGCTAAAACGGCGGTGTATTTCGACCCGTACAGCGCGTGGCGCGGGTTGTCGAACATGCCGCCGTCCACGGCGACGTAGTTTTTAACGCCTTCGATCTTTTTCACGCTGCCGGCGGTGTACAGCGTAATGCCCGCTTCCCCGACGACGGAACGCCCGGGTTCGAGGAATAAAAACGGCTTTTTCAGTTGTTTTTCCTTGACGCAGCGTTTCAGCGTTTCGGTTACGGCTACGATATATTCGGCGTAGCCGCCGACGTCGAGTTTCCTGTCCTCGTCGGTATAATAGATGCCGAATCCTCCGCCGAGATTGATGACGTCGAATTCGCAGGAAAGCTCGTCTTTTACGCGACGGTAAAAATCCGTCATCTTTTCCGCGGCGAGCGCGAAGGAATCCTTTTCAAAGATCTGTGACCCGATATGGCAGTGCAGCCCGCGCAGTCTGACGCCGGATGTTTTCAACGCTTCTTCGACGGCTTTTACGGCGTCGCCGTTCGGCAGGGAAAAACCGAATTTGGAATCGGGAGTCGCCGTCTGTACGAAATGGTGCGTATGCGCTTCCACCCCGGGGTTGACGCGCAGCAGTATATCCTGCGTGATGCCTCTTTGTTCGCAGATCCTGCCGAGGCGGCCGATTTCGTCGAAAGCGTCGCAGACGATGAATCCTACGCCGCTTTCAACTGCGTAAACGAGTTCCTCGTCGAGTTTGTTGTTGCCGTGCATCACGAGTTTTTCCGCAGGGAAACCGCTTGAAAGCGCGGTGTAGAGTTCGCCGCCGGAAACGACATCCGCTCCGATGCCGCATCGATCGATCAACCGATAGATCCCTTTGCAGGAAAACGCCTTCGAGGCGTAGAGAATGCGCCCTTCGCCGTAGTGTTCTTTGAGCGTTTTGTCGAAAACGCCGCAGATATCTTCGATGTATTTTTTATCGTAAACATAAAGCGGCGTGCCGTATTTTGCGGCAAGTTCCGTGCAATCCGCGCCGCCGATCGTAAGATGGCCGTTTTTGTCTGCTTTGAGCGTGTCTCTCGTATTCATGTTTCCGCCTCGCTTCATTCGTCTTTACAAAAAAATTGTAGCAAAAGCGGCGCTATTAGTCAAGGCAATTGATAAAAGTTATGCAAATACCGCCTATAATTTATCATTAACGGAAAACGGGCGCATAAGCGCCCGCGCGGTCCGTTCTCGTATCAAAACAGTTTCCAGTGATCGATGATGTTTTTTACGATGTCGAAATACGTCTGCTTTTCCACCGTCTCGCAGGCGAGCACGGAAATTTCTTTCACGAGCACGCCGTCTTTTTCTACGGTGAGCGTACCGATCTTTTCGCCTTTTTCGACGGGCGCTTTCACGTTTTCATCGGGCGCAAAATCGATGTTCAGTACGGTTTTTTCGTTCTTTTTTCCGAAGAGATAATACGGTTCCGCCGGAACGCCGCGCACCGTGTCGCTTTTACCGCCGGCAACGGTTACGGGGATTTCCAAAGGCGTTTCGCTATCGACGATCAGTTTGTTTTCAAAGTTGGCAAAACCGTAGTTAAACATTGTAGATACGTCGTTAAAACGCGACTTGCTGTCCGGCGCTTTGATAACGACGGAAATAAGGCGCATCCCTTTGCGCTGCGCGGACGCGGCAAGGCAATGGCCGGCCTCGCTCGTGTATCCGGTTTTTCCGCCGTCGCATCCGTCGTAAAATCTGATCAGTTTATTCGTATTGGAAATTTCCGTTATTCTGCCGCCGTCATGCTCGATTTTATCCATCCAGATACGGGAAAACGAAAAATACTCTTCGTGCTTCAAAAGTTCCGAAAACATTTTCGCAACATCCTTTGCGCAGGAAAATTGTTCGGCTTTCGGCAGTCCCGTACAATTGGAAAAATGCGTGTCGTTCATGCCGAGTTCTTTGCATTTTGCGTTCATTTCGGCAACAAAGAGTTCCTCCGAACCGCTGATTTGTTCGGCAAGGGCGACGGACGCGTCGTTTGCGCTGGCAACGACGACGCCTTTCACCAGTTCGCGCACGGCATAAGGTTTATTTGCGTCGAGAAAGATCTGCGATCCGCCCATCCCCGCCGCTTCGGCGCTGACGACGATCGTATCGTCCAAAGACAGGATTTCATCGTCGATCGCTTCAAAGGTCAAAAGCAACGTCATGATCTTGCACATACTGGCGATCGGCAGTCTTTCGGTTTCGTTTTTGGAATAGATTACCGTGCCGCTGTTGAAATCCGAAAGATATGCGGATTCGGAGACGGCGCTGAGTCCTTCGGCGGGCGCGGCAAGCGTTTTCGTCTTTGTCGTCTTCACGCCTGAAACCGCTACGGCGAATGCCATAAACATCAAAAATACAGACAATAGTTTTTTCATCGTAACCTCCCGTTTGTAGGATTAAAAGTTTGACTATTAACTATTGTCTGTAAATTTTTCGGAAATATACTTGTTTTACACGAAACGTAATCTCTTAAATTTTTGTCAGCAAATAACTGATTATTTAATGATTATTTCTCGATAAAGTTTTCCACTGAAATTCCGAAACCTCTTTCGGGATCGTTGACGAATACGTGCGTTACCGCGCCGACGAGTTTCCCATCCTGCAGGATCGGGCTGCCGCTCATGCCCTGCACGATGCCGCCCGTTACGGAAAGAAGTTCTTCATCGTTGATTTTCAGCACCAGATTTTTATTGTTTTTTTCGTTTTTATCGATCTTGACGACGGAAACGGCGTATTCTTTCGGCTGCGATCCCTTTACGGTACTGTAGATCACCGCCGCGCCGACTTTTTCTTTTCCGGTTTCTACTTTTTTCAGTTCAAGCCGTTCGATCTCTTCGTCGGAAATAATGCCCGTAACGCCGGTCGGCGTATTGCGTTCCGCCTGTGCGAAAGGAGTATTTTTGAGGAAAATCCCCTTTAATTCCCCCGCTTTTCCGCGTTCGCCCCTGATCGCGCCGGTAATCGTGCAGTTGATCAGACTGCCGCCGATGATTTCGATCAAGGAGCCGTTTTCGTCGACGATGGGATGTCCCAACGATGTAAATCGATTGTTTTTAACATACGTCAGAGTGCCGATCCCGCTTACGAAATTGCGAATAAAAAGCCCGAGTTTGTATTGTCCCAAAGCGTCCTTTTTAGGCTTTATCGTCCCTTCCGCAGATTCGCCGTTGCGCGTATATTTGATTTTAACTTCCGATTTCCCGTCGACAGCCGCGGCAATATCTTCGGAACTGTTCACCGCTTTATCGTCGATGAACGTGATTACGTCGCCGATCTGCAATCCTGCGTCTTTCCCGGGAGAAAATTTTCCGTTTTCCGTCACGACGTCTGCGATACCGACGACGGTAACGCCGCGCGTATACAACGAAAATCCGGCGGGAATGCCGCCGAGATAAACTTCGTTTGTATCGGCAAATCCGTTTGCCGGAAACACGGAAAAGCAAACCATGAGCAGCGCGGTAACGATCAGTTTGATTATTCTTCTTTTCATTGCAACCCCATTATAATGCTTATATTGCGCAGAACGCGCTGCTTTTATACCGATATATGCGAAACGGGATCCTTTTTTCCGATCAAACGGTAAATACTTATGAAAAGAGCGCGGCATTTTATCCACGCTCCGAACGATGAACAAATAGTTTAAAACTGCCGTACGGCATAAGTGAAAAGTTTATTTATCGCAGACTGCGTTTATACGCATCCGCCTGTGCGATCAGTTCTTTTGCGTGCGCCGTTGCCGCCTCGCTGCTTTCGCTGCCCCCGACAAGACGGGTTACTTCCGCGATTTTCTCCGCATCGGTCAGTTTTTTCGTAAAGGTATGCGTTTTTCCGCCCTCTTCCCGCTTATATATAAGGATGGAATTATCCGCCATCGCGGAAATCTGCGGCAGGTGCGTAATGGCGATCACCTGCACGTTCTGCGCGATTTTCGCAAATTTTTTCGCCACCACCGCGGCGATGGTTCCGCTGATGCCCGCGTCGATTTCGTCGAATACGAAGGTAGAGATCCCGTGCGATTTGACGGCGGTTTTCATGGCGAGCATAAAGCGGCTGATTTCGCCGCCGCTGATGATTTTTGCCAGCGGTTTCAGCGGTTCGCCCGAATTTGCGGAAAAAAGAAAGGAAACGCTGTCCGCCCCGTTTTGGGAAAACGAAACGTGTTCGATATCCGGCAGCGGCGCAAAGGAAACTTCGAATTTCGCCTTATTCATGCCGAGTTCGGAAAGTTCTTTTTCCACGGCGCCGGAAAAGCGGGCCGCCGTCTCGCGGCGCAGATCGCTCATTTCGCCGTAATAGCCGTACAGGATGTTTTTGCTTTTTTCCAATTGTTTGCGGTACTCTTCCGAAAGTTCGTCAAAGTGCGAAAGTTTTTCGTATTCCGCCCTGCTTTCCTCTAAAAAGCGGTTGATTGCGGCGACGTCCTTTCCGTATTTCATCCGCAGTTTTTTGTAAATTTCAAGGCGGTTTTCGATCTCTTCGAGTTCGTATTGCGAAAATTCTTCCCCTTCCGACGCGGAAAGCGTTTCGTAAATATCTTCGACCTCGCATTTCGCGCTGTCGAGCCGTTCGGCAAGCGCCGCATAATCTTCCCCGAAATTTTCGATGGAACGCAACGTATGCAAAGCGTTTTGCAACGCATCCACCGCGCCGCCGTCTCGCGGCGCAGATCGCTCATTTCGCCGT
>CALVUL010000099.1 GCA_944363555.1 uncultured Clostridia bacterium | reverse complement strand
GTTGCCCGAAAAAGGCAAATCCAATTCAAGAGGTGTAAGAAAATGGAACAAAAGAAAGCAGCAATGGATTACAAGGTACTTACAGAGAAGATATCTCCGGACAATGTAGCGGAGATGGCGGAACTCATCACCATGCGCGAGACCCGATTGCGGTTGAGCATATATTTTGGTTTGCCGATATTTTAAATTCTAAATTGGTATTTTACGGGAATAAAAGAATGATACTGGCAATAAAGGAACAGTAAGGTTTATTTTAATCTTAATTTTACCCCGAAATAATCCCGATTAAAAAATAATACGAACCCCGATTTGCTCTCGGTGTTCGTATTATTCACATCTGGCGGAAGCGGTGAGATTCGAACTCACGAGCCCGTTAAGGCTACCTGATTTCGAGTCAGGCCCGTTATGACCACTTCGATACGCTTCCGTATTACAGATCGTAACGTATAGTATTATATAACAAAAGTTTTGAAAAAGCAAATCTTTTCGCCGTATTTTTTTGCGTGCCGAGAAAGTTGTGAAATAATTTTGCGTTCTTCTTGACATCGGCCGCCGTTGCGGAGTATAATAGGCGTAGACTATTTCAGGAGGGACGATTTTGCATTCTCAGCCTTTGTTGCAATTCACGCTGTTCGGCAAAGAAGTGAGCATCACGCTGTACGGGATCTGTATCGCCGTGGGGCTCATCGTCTGTCTCATCGTGCTGAAACTTTATACGGATAAGCGCAAGATGAAAACGCAGGTGCAGGATTTCATTTTCTTCGTGGGGATCCTTGCAATCGCGCTCGGTTTCGTAGGATCGATGCTCTTTCAGTCGGTATATAATTATATCGAAACGGGCAAGTGGACTTTCGGTGCCATTACCGCGATGGGCGGATTTATTTCCGGCGCGGCGGTATTCATCGCGGCGTATTTCGGGATCGGGCATTTTTATTTCAAAAACGAATTGAAGGGCGTGCACGTTAAGGAATTCAATACGATCTTACAGGTTGCGCCGTGTTGTATCACCGTCGCCCACGCGTTCGGGCGGATCGGCTGCCTGATGGCGGGCTGCTGCCACGGTACTTATCTCGGCGAGGACTACGTCGTCGGCGGTATTTTGATGGACGGTACGCAGGGGATGGGGTATTATATTCCCACGCAACTTTACGAATCGCTGTTTTTGTTCGCGCTTTTCGGCGTGCTGAGCTGGCTGTATTTCAAGCGCTACAACGTGCTGCCGGAAGTGTATTTGATCGGTTACGGCGTGTGGCGGATCTTTATCGAGTTTTTCCGCGCCGACGCGCGCGGCTCGATCGGGTTAGGGATGTCTCCTTCTCAATTCCAGTCGATCGTTTTCATTTTGGGCGGAGTTGCTTTGTTTTTGGTATGGCATTTCAAAAAATGGCCGTTCAGATGGACGCCGCCCGCGGAAGTCCCCGCGCAGGAAAGCGGCAATGCGGAAATCGCGGTCGAAAATGCTGCGGGCGCGGATGAAAAGAAGGATGAAGAGAAAAAAGACGACGATCGGCGTGATGCCGAGTAAAAAAGAACCTCCGACAAAGGAGGTTCTTTTCATGTGCGGCAACGCCCCGTTTCTCCATGGAAACGGAGAAGAATTCCGCCGTAAGGAGAGCGATGCGCGTCCGATATAAGAAAAACGCCTGCCTATAAATACGGCGGGCGTTTCGCTTGGTTTTCAAAACGAAATCTTATTCGGTTTTTGCTTTTCTCGTTCTTTTCTTGGGCGCTTCGGCGGGAACCGCTTCCGGAGCGGGCGCGGTTTCGACCGCAGGGGCGGCAACTTCCTCCGCTGCGGCGGGGGCGTTCTTTTCCGCTAAGTCGATGCGCATGGAAATGCGGGATTTTTTATTGGAAGCGTTATTCCTGTGGAGGACGCCTTTGCTGACGGCGGAATCGATGGCGCCGAAAACTTCGGGCAGCAGAGCCCGCGCTTCCGTCGTTTTGCCTTCCTTGATCAAAGTATCTATCTTCTTGATCTCCGTCTTCACGGAAGAACGGATCATCTTGTTTTGCAGACTTTTCTTTTCGATGACCAATACGCGCTTTTTCGCAGATTTGATGTTCGGCATAACTGAATATACTCCTTTTCGATGCTCTCTTTCTTAAAACACAAGTATTTTACCATAATTTCGCCATTAAAGCAAGCATATTTATGATATAATTTCCCGAATTTTTGCAATTTCCATGCGGAAAACGCAAAAAAGTCCTTTGCGGCGGCACGGGGAAAGCGGCGCGGACATATATTATGTATTATGGCGGAAAAAGACGTTACCATCGGTTTTCTCGACAGCGGCGCGGGGGGACTGAGCGTGCTCGACTGTTTTCTGAAACACGGCGGATTTTATCGCGCCGTATATTTCGGCGACAACGACAACGCGCCTTACGGCGGCAAAAGCGTGCGGGAACTGACGGCGCTCGCCGTTTCCGGCGTGGACAAATTATTGTCGGCAGGGGCGGAAATCGCGGTTCTCGCCTGCGGAACGCTGTCCGTGAGCACCTTGACGAAAGTAAGGAAAATTTTTCCGCGTACGCCCGTTTTCGGCGTATTTCCGCCCGTGGAGCGCTGCCTGATCTCGGGGAGGCGGCCGGCGGCGCTTTTCGCCACGCCTCGCACCGCCGCATGTCTGCGCGGCGCGGAGGGGCTGCGGGTATTCGCGCTGCCCGATCTCGCAAAAGACATCGAGGATAACCTTTTTTCCCTCGGCAACGTCTGTCTCGGGCGGCATATCGGGGATACGGTCGACCCCGCCGCCGTGATACTCGGCTGCACGCATTACGCGCTGATCGCCGATGCCTTTGCTTTCAGATTTCCGCAGGCAAAGATTTATTTCGGGGCGGAAGACGCGCTGCGCACCGTTCGCGCGTTTTTAAGATACAACCGCGTTTTTGCGGAAGGAAATGCGGGCGAGCGCGGTTTTTCGCAATGTTCTGACCACTTTGCATATAAAAACGCGATACCTTTGACCACTTTTGACGCAAAATGGAAGGAAGTTCAAAAAATCGGCAAGAAATGCGAAAAAACAGGCGAATTTTACGGAAAAACGGTGAAATTTATCGGAGACTGCGCGGAGTTGAATTTTCGCGCATATGCGAACATTTGTTCGAAATTCACAAATCCGGCGTAAAAAATGAAAATTTTTTTAAATTTTTCCGAAAAAATTTTTAAAAAGTGGTTGACAGTGGTCAAAAATGGGTGTATGATATATACATCAAAGCGGAAAGGGGGTACTGTCTGTGTTCGACAGGGTCTATAACCATCAGCTCGACGCGAAAAACAGAATGAGAATCCCCGCCAAGCTCCGCGAAGAGTTGGGAGAGCATTACACCATAACCTGCGGGGTCGGCGGCTGCCTTTCCGTTTATTCCGAAAGTCAGATGGCGGAAATCAAGGCAAAACTCGCCAAGATCCCGATGTTTGACGCGGAAGCGCAGAAACCCCTTCGTTTTTTCCTTTATCACTGCTGGGATGCGGAGGAGGACAAGCAGGGGCGCATCCTTCTGCCGGAAAATCTCCGCAGATACGCGAAACTGGAAAAAGATATTGTGATCATCAAAAGCCTGAACTGCATCGAAATATGGAGCGCCGAGGTATGGGAAAACTATATCGGCGGCGGCGATTTCGACCAGATGGCGGGTGCGCTCAATTCCCTGATGTGATATGGAGCCTCTCAAACATTTCCCCGTAATGCTCGAAGAGTGTATCGAAGGGCTGAACTTAAAGGAAAACGGCGTTTATTTCGACGGCACGCTGGGCGGCGCGGGGCACTCTTACGAGATCCTGAAACGGGCGCCGAAAAGCACGCTTTACGCCACGGACGTGGATGAATACGGCATCGGGCGGGCGGAGGAACGGCTTTGCGAGTTTCGGGGCAGATACAAAATTTACAGAGATAATTTCAAAAACTTTCCCGCGATTGCCGAGCGGGAGGGGATCCGGCTCGACGGCGTACTGCTCGATTTAGGGATGTCGAGTTTCCAGATAGACGATAAAACCCGCGGCTTTTCCTATTTGTCGGAAAACGAGCCGCTCGATATGAGGATGGACAAGCGTGCGCCGTTTACCGCGCAAGACGTGGTAAACGGCTACGCGAAAAGAGAACTGGAAAGGATCTTAAAGGATTACGGCGAAGAAAAATTCGCCGCGAAGATCGCCGAAAACATCGTCGCGCAAAGGGCTGTCCGCCCGCTGAAAACCTGCGGCGAACTGGTGGAGATCATCGAACGTTCGATTCCGGCGAAATTCCGTTACGAAGGGGGGCATCCCGCGAAAAGGACGTTTCAGGCGATACGCATCGAGGTCAACGGGGAACTCGACGGTCTCGGCGATGCGGTCATCGCACTCACGCGGTTGTTAAAAAGCGGGGGGCGGATCGCGGTTCTTACGTTTCATTCGCTGGAAGACCGCGCGGTCAAATCGGCGTTTAAAGAGTTGGAAACCGACTGCGTGTGCGACAAGAGTCTGCCCGTCTGCGTCTGCGGGCGGAAAAGGGAAATCAAACTGATCACGAAACATCCCGTTACGGCGGGAGATGAGGAACTGAGGGAAAACAGCCGCTCTAAGAGCGCGAAACTCAGAATTGCGGAGAAACTATAAAAAGGAGTCCGGTTATGATTACGACGAGAAGGGAAACAACGGCAGAGGAAATGGCGAGAAACGAGGCGCGCAGCAGATTGGGGCTGCTGGAAAGGACGGAGCCCCGTTCTTTCAACGAGGCGTACGACGCGCCCGTGGAAACGAACGAGGAGCATGCCGAACAGACGCACGACAACCTCAATATGATTTTAAATTACGAAAAATATCTTGCGGAAACCAAGCGCAAGGAGGCGGAAGAAGCCGCCGAGGCGCAGCGGATCGAAGAAACGCGCCGTTTTGCGGAAAGCGAGGCGCGCGCGCAGGAGGCGGTCCGTCTGGCGGCGCAGGTAGAGGCGAATCCCGAAGCGACGTACGAAGGGGATCTCTACACGCCTTCCGGCACGACGATGCAGTTCAAAAACGATAACGTGGGCGAACTGTATAACGACCTCGAAAAACAAGAGGCAAAGGAAAACGCGAAATATCATCTGAACGCACGCGGTAAACTGCTGGCGGCGATTTACGCCATCGTGGTGGTTACCATTCTCGCGCTGATCATCATCAATACCAGCGTTCTGGCGTCGATCCGCAGCAACAACGCGGCAAGCGCGGAGACCCTCGAGGCGATGCGCGCGGAATATGCCGAAGTTTTGAGGGAATACGACCGCGTTTCTTCCGACGATTATGTAATAAATATCGCCACCGGCGAATATGGTATGGTGAAGTGATTTTTTCGAAAGGAAAATCCTTCGGCAGAAGTTTGTATTTGCTTCGGGGAGCGTAACGCGATAGAAAGGGAATTTTCGATAACGGTTTTACGAAAGAGGTTATTCGCAGTTGTCTGCGCAATAGCCTTTTTATTTTGCGCGGTGATCGGCAGACTGCTGTACGTGCAGCTCATATGGGGGGACGCTTTGCAGGAAAAAGCGATCGATCAGTGGACGAGGGAGATCCCCGTGATCGCCGCCCGCGGAAAGATCACGGACAGAAACGGCGTGATCCTCGCGGACAACGCGGATACCTATTCGGTGTTCGTCCGCAAAAAAGCCGTCCCCGATACGGAGCGCACGGCGCAAACGCTTGCCGATATTTTAGAGATCGACTACGATTACGTTTATAAGCGACTCACGGAAACGGTGTCCTCTGAAATCACGATGGCGACGCACGTCGGGCGGGACAAACTGGAAGCGCTTCTGGCGGCGGACCTTTCCGGCGTGTATTATTCGCGGGACAATACCCGCGTTTATCCTTACGGCGATTTTCTGACGCAGGTCCTCGGGTTTACTTCCGATGACAATATGGGGCAATCTGGGCTGGAACTCAGATACAACAAGTACTTGAAGGGGATCGACGGCGAAATCCTTTATGAAACCGATATCGTCGGCGTAGAAATAGAAGGGAGCACGCCTACCTATATACCCGCCGCAAACGGTCTGAACGTCAGGCTGACCATCGATTACGAAATACAGGAGATCGCCGAGCGGGCGATGGAGCAGGCGTACGCGATCCAGAAAGCAAAGTCTGCGGCGGTGCTCGTGCTCGATCCTTCCAACGGGGAGATCCTCGCGTGCTCTTCGAAACCTTCTTTCGATCTGAACGAAGTTCCGCGGGACGATCTCGCTTCTTTGAACGCGCTTTCCAGAAACAGTTTGATCTCCGACAGTTTCGAGCCGGGCTCCACATTCAAGATCGTAACGACGGCAGCCAACATAGAGGAATATCTCGCGGGCAATCCGAAAGCCTTTTCCGCGGAGCATGTTTTCAACTCTTCCCGCTACCGCTACGTTGCCGGTCAGCGCGTCAAATGCTGGAGCGATCACAAAAACGGCAAACATTCAGCATTGAATCTGCAGGGCGCGCTGGAAAATTCCTGCAATCCGATCTTCGTGGATATCGCCCTTTCTCTCGGCACGGAAACGATGTACGATTATATCGAAAAACTCGGATTCGGCAGCGTTACGGGCGTGGATTTCAACGGAGAGGCGCAGGGGATGCTGGTCCCCGCCTCGGCGGTGAAGGAAGTGGATCTCGCCCGTATCGGATTCGGGCAGACCGTCGCCGTTACCGGAATCCAGATGGCGGCGGCGGTCGCGGCGGTCGTCAACGGCGGGGTCTATTACACGCCGCATTTTCTCGCCGGCGTATACGCGGAGGACAATCTCGTGGCGGAAGTGATCCCGCCGCAGAAAAAGGCGCGCGTCATCAGCGAAGAGGCGAGCGGGATCGTCGTGCGGATGCTGGAAAACGTCGTCGCCGCAGGCGGCGGAAAACAGGCGTATATCGAAGGGTATCGCGTGGCGGGCAAAACCGGCACCGCGCAGAAATACGAAAACGGCGTGATCGCCGCGGGGAAATACGTTTCGTCGTTTATCGGCTGTTTTCCCGCGGACGATCCGAAATATCTCGCGCTCGTCGTTGTCGACGAGCCGGAAGGGGAATATTACGGTTCTACGGTGGCCGCCCCGTATGCGAAAGAAATTTTTGAAGGGATCATAAAGGCAAAAAACATCTCGCAGAGAAACGGAGGTTGAAATGGTACTGGAAGAACTCATCGCCGGCTTAAAGACCGAGCGCGTCGTAGGGGATGTTTCCGTCAAGGTGAACGGGATCGAGATCGACAGCAAAAAAATCGTGAAAAACAGAATGTTCGTCTGTTTGAAAGGCGGCAACTACGATTCGCACGACGCGGCAAAGGAAGCCGAACGTTACGGAGCGAGCGCGATCGTGTGCGAGCGCCGGCTCGACGTCGGGATCACGCAGGTGATCGTGAAGGACTCGCGGGAGGCGATGAGTTATCTCGCGGCGGCGTTTTATTCCTTTCCTTCGCAGCACATGAAGATCGTCGGCGTCACGGGGACCAACGGCAAGACGACGACGGCGCGGATCATCAAAGAGATCCTCGAACGCGCGGGGAAAAAGGTCGGGCTCATCGGAACGCTCGGCGTATTTTTCGGCAGCACGTTTTACGAGCCGACCCTCACCACGCCCGACCCGATCGATCTGCATAAGATCCTGTACGAAATGTATCATTACGGCATCGATTACGTGGTGATGGAAGTGTCCGCCCACGCAATCGATTTAAAAAAACTTTCGTTCGTTCGGTTCGAGATCGGCGTGCTTACCAATCTGACGCAGGATCATCTCGATTATTTCGGCACGATGGAGCGTTACCGCGCCGTAAAAAAAACTTTCCTGACCTCGCCGCAGTGCAAAACCGTCGTCGTCAACAGCGACGACGAACTGGGCAGGGAGATCCTTTTGGAGAACGACAAAGTGATTTCTTACGGGATAGACAACCCTGCAGACGTTTTCGCCATAGACGTAAAGGAAGATCTGAGCGGCACGAGTTTCGTTCTGAACCTGTTCGACGGCATTTACGAAGTAAAGATGAACCTGTTGGGGCTGTTCAACGTTTATAACGCGCTGGCTGCGGAAGTCGCCTGCGCGCTGCTCGGCGTGCGGGTAAAGGACGCGGTGCGCGCGTTGGAGGAAGTATCCGTCGTGCCCGGCAGGCTGGAATGCGTTTCCGTAAAAAACGGCGTTTATGTATTCATCGATTACGCGCATACGCCGGACGGTTTGGAAAACAGTCTGAAAACCCTGAAAAAACTGACGCAGCATCGGTTGATCTGCGTATTCGGCTGCGGCGGAAACCGCGATGCGGGCAAACGGCCGCAGATGGGTGCGATCGCGGGCAGGCTTGCCGATTTTGTCGTACTGACATCGGATAACCCGCGTTATGAAGAGCCGATGGCGATCATCCGCGAAATCGAAACGGGTCTGCTTGCCCAAACGCGGGAATACGTCGCCGTGCAGAATCGCAGGGACGCCATCGCCTACGCGCTCGGCTATGCAAAAAGGGGGGATATCGTCCTCGTGGCGGGCAAGGGCTGCGAAAAATATCAGGAAATTCTCGGTATAAAACATCCGTATAACGACAAAGATTGTATTGAAGATCTGGAACGGGAAAAAGACAGTTGAAGACCTATTTGTTTGCGTTTTTTGCGGCGGCGGGGATCAGCGTTGCCGCAGGAGCGGTTTGCATCCCCCTGTTGAAAAAACGGAATGCGCAGCAGACCATTCTGAAATATGTGGAAGAACACAAAAGCAAAAACGGAACGCCCACGATGGGCGGTCTGTTTTTTGTTTTTGCGGCGGTAGCGGCGTTCCTTCTTTTCGGCGGGGCGAAAGGGCGCGTGGGCGCGGTTTCCGCCGTGTTCGGCGCGGCGTATATGCTGACGGGGTTTTTGGACGATTTCATCAAGATCCGTTTTCGGCGGAACGAAGGGCTGAAGCCCTATCAGAAGATCGTCTTTCAGGTGCTCGTCGGCGTCATTGCGGGGGTATTTGCTTACCGCAATTATCTCACGGAAGTCTATATCCCGTTCACGCGGCGGCGCGTCGATCTCGGGTGGTTTTCCATTCCGTTTACGGCGTTTTTATTTATCGCGCTCAGCAACTGCGTCAACCTTACCGACGGGCTCGACGGGCTTGCGTCCTCTTCGGTTTTGGGGTTTTTATTGCCGTTTACGCTCCTTTTATTTTTGCAGGCGGACCGCTCGGCTTATCTTTCGGAGGGGGAATACGCCTCGGTCGTTTTGCTGAACGTTTCCCTCGCCGGCGCGCTCTTCGGATTTTTGTTTTTCAACACCAACCGCGCGAGCGTGTTTATGGGGGATACGGGTTCGCTCGCGCTCGGCGGCTTTCTCGCGGCGCAGTCGGTATTTACGGGGAACGCCCTTTACGTGCCGCTTTTCGGGATGGTTTTCGTGGCGAGCGGTGTGTCCGTCATCATTCAGGTACTGCATTTTAAACGCACGGGGCGGCGGGTATTTTTGATGGCGCCGTTGCATCACCATTTGCAGCATAAAGGCATAAGCGAGGCGAAAATTTCATATAGTTATATGGCGGTTACGCTGATCATCGGCTTATTTTGTTTGATAAATTATCTGTAAAGGAATAAAACGCAATGGATATTAAAAGACAGAAATTTTTAGTGTTCGGACTGTCGAAAAGCGGCGTCTCGGCGGCAAAGTTTTTGCTTGCGCACGGCGCGGAAGTCCATATTCACGAAGAACTCGATTCGGAAAAGATCCGCGAAAACGCGGAGGCGCTCGTTCGGCTCGGCGCGATCGACTGCGCGCGGACCGGTCGCACGGACGACTGCGATATTCTGGTGCTCAGCCCCGGCGTGCCCATCAATCATCCGCTGGCGGTGGAATATAAAAAGCGCGGCAGGCGGGTCATGGGGGAACTCGAACTCGGCGCGCTCTTCGTCAAATCGCCCGTAGCGGCGATCACCGGCACGAACGGGAAGACGACGGTTTGCAACCTCGTTTCCGAAATGCTGACGGCGGGCGGCGTCGAAAACCGGCTTGCGGGCAATATCGGCGCGCCGCTTACGGGAGAGGCGGATACGCTCGGCGATAAAATCGCCGTGGTGGAAGTATCGAGTTTTCAGTTGGAAACGACGCATCTTTTTACGCCTCACGTCGCCTGCGTGCTCAACATCGCGCCCGATCATCTCGACAGACATTACAACATGGAAAACTATGTTTTTCTGAAAAAGCGGATTCTGAAAAACATGCGCGAAAGCGAGATCGCCGTGCTCAATTACGACGACGGGAACGTGCGCGCGTTCGCGGAGGATGCGAAATGCCGTACGGTATGGTTTTCCGCAAAGGAAAAAACGGAAGGCGCGTACATAGAAAACGGCAAAATTTATTTATACGGCGAATATGTCTGCGACGAAAGCGCCGTCAATCTCGGCGGCGTGCACCGCGTGGAAAACGCCCTCGCGGCGATGTGCGTCGCCGGCGCGTTCGGCGTGAGAAAAGAAGAAATGCTCTCCGCGCTGAAGGGATTCCGCGGCGTAAGGCACAGAAACGAATTTGTGCGCACCGCCAACGGCGTGAGTTTTTATAACGACAGCAAAGCCACGAATACCGCCGCGGCGCTCGCCGCCGCGGAAAGCATGCGCGCGCCGACGGTCATCGTTCTCGGCGGCAAGGACAAAGGGGAAAATTACGAGCCTTTGTTTGACGGTTTGAAAAATACCGCCGTAACCGCCGCGGTGCTCGTGGGAGAGTGCCGTTATAAAATGCTCGAGGCGGCGATCGGGCGGGATTTTAAAAACGTTACGGTAACGAACGCGTTCCCCGCCGCGGTAAAGATCGCGGCGCTGCTTGCGGATCGCGGCGGAAACGTGCTGCTCAGTCCCGCCGCCGCGAGTTTCGATATGTTCGGCGGATACGAGGAGAGAGGCGACGCCTTCTGCAAGATCGTTGAGGGACTCTATGCCGAGACGGATGAATGAACCGCTTTCCGTACGGGGAACGGGGGATGTATATCTGCTTGCGGCGGTGGCACTGCTCAGCCTGATCGGCTGCGTGTTCATCTATTCCGCAAGCAGTTATTCGGCGCAGGCGACTTACGGGGATTCTTTTTATTTCGTAAAAAAACAGGCGGTCGGCATCGCGCTCGGTTTGGCGGCGATGCTCTTTACCGCGAATCTTCCTTATGAAAAACTGAAGAAATTCGCGCTGCCGCTCGCCGTTTGCGCCGTCATACTGCTCGCGCTGGTGTTCGTACCCGCCGTCGGGGTGGAAAATTACGGCGCGAAACGCTGGATCGGGGTCGGCTCTTTTACCGTGCAGCCGTCGGAGATCGCCAAATTCGCGTTTATTCTGTTCACGGCGCATTATATTGCAAAACGTCCCGAACGGGCGCGTTCCTTTGCGGGTATCCTGCCCGTGCTCGGTTACGGCGCGGCGCTTTGCGTGCTCATCATTTTAGAGCCGAATATGTCCATCACCGCCTGTATGGGGATGCTGATGATCGCCATGCTCTTTTCAGCGGGTATGAAGATCGGGCACTTTCTGGTCGTATTGCTGCCCGCGCTGGCGCTGGGCGTGGCGCTCATCTTCATGGAGCCGTACCGCCTGAGCAGACTTTCGGCGTTTTTGAATCCGTGGTCATCGCCGAAAGGGGAAGGCTATCAGCTCATACAGTCGCTTTACGCGCTGGGCAGCGGCGGATGGTTCGGCGTGGGATTGTTCAATTCCCGCCAAAAATTTGCCTTTCTTCCCTTTGCGGAATCGGATTTCATCCTTTCCGTCATCGGGGAGGAAACGGGGTTCATCGGGCTTCTGGCGTTTTTCGCCCTGCTGGGATTCATCGTGTATCGGGGGATCCGCATCGCGTCGAAAACGAAAAACATATTTTCCTATCTGCTTGCGATGGGGATCACCTTTATTTTCGGCATACAGGTTCTGGTGAACGCGCTTGTGGTCACGGGGAGCATCCCGCCCACGGGGCTGCCTTTGCCGCTCGTTTCCAGCGGCAATACTTCCATCATCATCTTTTTGGCGGAGTTCGGCGTGCTCTATAACATATCGAAAGGCGGGGATTAACGTTTCGGGTCGTTTTGCCATATTATGTTATATAGAAAAGGCGGTAAAACCAATATGGCAAAATACATAATCAAAGGCGGTATCAGGCTGGACGGGAAAATCGAGGCGGAATCGGCGAAAAATGCCGTTCTGCCTCTTTTGGCTGCGTCGGTATTGACGGATGAAGAAGTGGTTATCGAAAATTGCCCGCCCATTCTCGACGTGGAAAGCATGATCCGCATTTTAAAGGAACTCGGTGTAAAAGTGCGTTATGAGGGGAAAAATCTCATCGTGAACGCATCTTCGATGCACGCTTATGCGATTCCTTACAGTCTGTCGAAGGAAATGCGCTCGTCCGTCTTTATGCTCGGCGCGCTCATTTCGCGTTTTAAATCGGCAAAGGCGTCCTATCCCGGCGGCTGCGATATCGGGCTGAGGCCCATCGATCTGCATTTGCACGGGTTGAAACAGATGGGGGTACAGGTCGACGAAACGGGGGGAGAGATCGACTGCCGCGCGGACCGGCTCAAAGGCGGCGACATCTATTTCGATTTTCCCAGCGTCGGCGCGACGGAAAACATCATTCTCGCCGCCGTGCTTGCCGAGGGCAGAACGATCATTCACAACGCGGCGAAGGAACCGGAAGTGGAGGATCTGCAGCATTTTCTCAACAGTATGGGGGCGCGGGTATCCGGCGCGGGGACGAGCGTCATTGCGGTGGACGGCGTCAAAAAACTGCACGGAACGCAATACAAACCCATTTTCGACAGGATCGAGGCGGGCACATATCTCGTCGCGGCGGCGGCAACGGGCGGAAAAATCGAAATCGGCAACGTCCGACCTGAAAAAATTTCCGCTTTATTACATAAACTTTGCGATAATACTTGTAATATCGCCGTAAAAAATGATATAATATATCTGCAAAGCGGCGGCGTCAGAAAGAGTTTTAACATAGAGACGCTCCCCTACCCGGGGTTTCCTACGGATATGCAGGCGCAGATGGTTGCGCTGGCGGCGGTGAGCGAAGGGATTTCCGTGATCAGGGAGAATATTTTCGAAACGCGTTTCAAGCACGTTCGGGAACTCAACCGCATGGGTGCGAATATCGTCGTGAAGGACAGGGTCGCCATCGTCAGCGGGGTAAAACAACTCGTAGGCGCGAAGGTCGTCGCGCACGATCTCAGGGGCGGCGCCGCGCTCATCGTGGCGGGGCTGAACGCTGCGGGGACGACGGTCATCGAGGACGTCAGGCACGTGGAACGCGGTTATTACAGACCGGAGGAAAAGTTTCGTGCGCTTGGCGCCGATTTCAGCCGCGTTTAAGGCCTCGGTTTTGGTGAACATGAAAAGCAAGAGCAGATTTTTTCTCAATTTCATCGTTGCGGCGGCGTTTGCCGTCGTCGTTGTGGCGAGTTTCTTTTCGGTGTTTTCCGTGGCGGATATCACTTTCGATCTTTCCGTCGGCGAAAACGGCGAAAAGTACGCGCGCGCCGCGGCGGACGATATGGAGAAGTTCAAAGGAAAAAGTCTGCTCTTTCTCGATATGGGGGAAGTGGAGGAAACCCTTGCCGCTTATCCCTATCTTAAAGTGAACGCGCTTGAAAAGAAGTATCCCAACGCGATTGGCGTGTCGCTTTCAGAGCGCAGGGAAATTTTTCTCTTCGCAAGCGGCGCGGATGTTTTCGTTCTGGACGGGACAGGCTTTGTTCTGGCAAAGAATCCTTCGGAGGAAAAGCCGCTGATCCGCCTTTCCGTTACGGATATCGAGGGGAATGCAATCCCCGCGTCCCGCGCGGAAGCGGGGAGCACGCTTGTCGCGGAGGACGGCGGGATTCTCGCTCTCGTGTATACGATGAGCGAGATCGCCGCGTATACCGACAATATCGCCGCCATCGAAGTGAAATACGGCGCCGTCGGCGGGGAAATTTTAATGGACAAAGTCGTGTTTCATATGCGTACGGGCGTACAAATTTGGGTGGACAAAGTTTTTGACGCCGGCGCGGATAAAATGAAAAAGGCGATGGAGTGTTTTGAAACCACGCGCGATTATTTTAAGGGGATGAATTTTATCGTAACATCTAAAAATCAGGAAACGGGCGAAATCGAAGCGTATTGGACCCCCGTCGATCCCGACGGAGGACAAGCCGTTTCGCCGTGAGGGCGGAAAGATGATGCAAAAGAAAACGGTTACCGTTCTCGACGTGGGGTCATCGTGTGTGATCGCCGCGGCGGCGGAGAGCGGGTTGAACAATACGATCGTCATAAAAGGATTGGCGAAACAGAGTTATGCGGGTTTTTCCGACGGCGAATTTTTCGATAAGGCAGAACTCGATGGCGCCGTCCGCGGCTGTCTGAAACAAGTCGGCGCCGATTCGGGGATCGCGCCGGATGTCGTGTATGTCGGCGTCCCGGGGGAATTTACCACGGTGGTGCTGAAAAATCACAGGATCGCCTTCGACAGGTCGCGCCGTATCGGTGATGCGGAACTGAACAGGCTTTACGATTCCGCGTACGAACTGAAATCGCGGCGGTATTCGATCATCAACCGTTCGGGCGTGTATTTCACGCTGGATGACGGGCGGCGCGTCGCCGATCCCGTCGGGGAAACGAGCAAAAGTCTGCACGGCTGTCTTTCCTACGTGCTTTGCGATAAAAATTTTATCGATCTGTTTACGCCGATGATTTTAAAATGCGGCGCGGAGCGGGCGGAATTCGTTTCTTCCGCGCTGGCGGAGGCGTTGTATCTCTTCGCTCCCGAAGTGCGGGACAGGACCGCTCTTCTCGTCGACATCGGTTATATCACCACAAGTTTATCCGTCGTGCAGGGGGACGCGATCATCTATCAGAAGGGGTTTTCTTACGGCGGCGGCTATATCGCCGCGATGCTGACGGAGTTTTTCGATATCGACGCGGATATCGCGGAAAAACTGAAACGGAAAGTCAATCTGAGCGTCGGCGGGGAAAACGATTCGTATAAGGTGGTGGACGGGGACAAAGAATATACTTTTCCGGCGGATAAGGTCAACGAAATCGTCTTTGCCAGTCTTGACGATCTGTGCGAAAGCATCGAATTTTGCATAACGGACAGCCGTTTCGTGATTCCCGAATATGTGCCGCTGTCGCTGACGGGCGGGGGAATATGTCTGATGCGCGGCGCAAAAGAACACATATCGCGCAGATTGAATATGGTGGCGGAAACGCTTTCGCCCGATCTGCCGAACCGCAACAGCCCCGCGGATTCTTCGTTGGCGGCGCTGATGCGTCTCGCGTTGAAACAGCCGGCAAAAAAGAGCGGTTTTTTAAAAAAATTATTTAATTTTAAATAAATTCAGCATTAAAGCGGAGGAAAAAAAGATGTATTACAATGAAGAAAATACGAATATTGCGGTTATCAAAGTAATCGGCGTGGGCGGCGGCGGCAATAACGCCATCAACAGTATGCTTGAATCGAATCTTACGAGCGCCGAATACATTTCCGTCAATACGGATAAGCAGGTTTTATTGCTTTCTAAAGCGGATAAACGCATTCAGATCGGCGAAAGCCTTACGAAAGGGCTCGGCGCGGGGGCAAATCCCGAAGTCGGCGAGCGCGCCGCGGAGGAAAGCAAGGACGAACTTACCGAACTCATCAAAGGTACGGATCTTCTGTTCATCGCCGCCGGCATGGGCGGCGGTACGGGAACGGGGGCGGCGCCCGTCATCGCGCGCATCGCCAAAGAACTCGGCGTGCTGACCGTGGCTGTCGTTACCAAGCCGTTTTCTTTTGAAGGAAGAAAGCGGGAAGAAAACGCGAAAAACGGCATCATCAATCTGCGCAAATACGTCGATACCCTCGTCGTGATCCCGAACGATAAATTGTTGCAGGTGCTGCCCGGTTCGACGCCCTTCGGCGACGCCTTCAAGGTGGCGGACGACGTGTTGAAACAGGGTATTACCGGTATCGTCAATCTGATCGCCACGCCTGCGCTCATCAACCTCGATTTTGCGGATGTGAGTACCGTTATGCGCAATCAAGGGCTCGCGCATATGGGGATCGGCCACGCGAAAGGCGAAAACAAGATGATCGAAGCTGTCCGTCAGGCGGTTTCCAGTCCGTTGCTCGAAACGACGATCGAAGGGGCAAAGGGCGTTATTTTGAACATCACGGGCGGCAAGGATATGTCTCTCGGCGAAGTGAGCGAGGCGGCAAAACTCGTGCAGGGCGTTATCGATTATTCCGCGAATATTATTTTCGGCGCGGCGATCGACGAAACGTTTACCGACGAAGTTGCGGTTACCATCATCGCCACGGGTTTCAACAGCGTGCCTGCAGGGTCGATCCCTGCGGAAGAAGTCGATTCCGTTCAGGCGCTGAATATCAAGAAAGAAGAACCGAAGGCGGCACCTAAAACCTCCGGACCGGTGAAAAGCAATATCCCGCCCCTGATTTACGAATTTGAAACGGGCAGGAAATATGAAGAGGATTTTGCGCCGAAACAGCCGGCGCAGGAACCGCCGCGTCCCGTTGCCGCGCCCGATTCCGCTGCGGAAAGAAAACTCGAACAGGTGAGCAAGACGATGTTTGAGGATGAAACCGAAGATATCCCGTCGCCGAGAATGGAAAATAAAAAAGAACTTCCGGCATTTATGAAAAAGATTTTCGGTAAAAAATAATTTTATCCGCACGATATGATTGACAACGCAAAGCATTTCAGTTATAATTGTTAATGCTTTGCGTGTTGTCGCGCGCGGTCGCGGAAGTTTTTTACAACGAAGCGTATGGATTTCGAAAAACTCAATATGCTGCTATGGCTCAGCAGGTAGAGCACGTCCTTG
>CALVUL010000098.1 GCA_944363555.1 uncultured Clostridia bacterium | reverse complement strand
TTGCGCCCGCCTGCAATCATTATATCATATCGGCTGCCCGCCGTCTATCTTTTTTTTCACAAAAACGCGTTGTTTTTTAACAACATTTCCAAGGCGATTATATTCTATATCGCAATCAAAAAAACGTCTGCATATTTTATTGTCAACCGCATGCATTTTATTGACAAAAAACAAAATCCGCCGCGTTTTTCCGCAAAAACGGGGCGAAAGCCGACGTTTTTGCGGCACGGGAACATTCCGCCCGCGCCGCAAAAAAAACAACTTATCCGAATATCCGCGCCGTTTTCGGCGGCGGCGTTATTTTAAATAATCGCTTTTTTCTTTAAAAAATCGCAAATTTTCCGCGGCGCGCTTGACGGCGCGCCCCCGCCGTGTTATACTGTAAACGGAGAAAATCACCATGCTTACTTTAAAATCCGGCGACCAGCTCGAATACAAAGACGACGATCTGGGTTACAACTGCAATTACGAGTTCCCCTATCTGCACACCCACGATTATTGGGAGTTCGTCTACGTAAAATACGATATAGAACACGTCATCAACGGGGAAACGCGCGCCGTTCCGGCAAATTCCGCGCTCATCATCCGCCCCGCGGACAGGCATCTGATCCGCGGCGTGCCCAACAAACTCAATCCGAACAAGAGCCCCACGCACCTCAACGTAAAGATCACCACGCCCGCCCTGAACGGGCTTTTGACGCAGTTCAGCCCCGACATGACGGAGATTCTGCTGCGGCAGCCGATTTTGGAAAAGCACCTTTCGCCGGAAGTGGCGCAGCTTTGCGACAAGTTCCTTTCCACGCTGCTGTGGAATTCCGACAAGGAAAAAAACCTTCTGATGCTGCGCACGCACATCCTTTACGTTACGAGCCTTTTCGTGGAATCGCTGTGTTTCCCGCCGACGGAAAACAACGTGCAGGTGCCGGAGGAGATCGCCGCCATCGTCAAAAAGATGAATTCGCAGGATTATCTCGGCTGCACCATCACGCAGATCGTTTCCGGCGCGAATTACAGCCACATGCAGCTTTCCCGCCTGTTCAAACAGTACACGGGGCTGACGATGCACGAATATTTTCTCAACATCAAACTCAACGCGGCGGCGACCATGCTCCGCAGCACCAACCGCCTGATTTTGGATATCAGCAACGACATCGGCATCACGAGTTTAAGCCATTTCAACCACATTTTCAAGCAAAAATACGGCGTTTCCCCCAACCGCTACCGCAAGGAACGGCTCTGATCAAAGATCCATGGGGTCGCAATACCCGATCCCCGCGTGCGCGGCGATCGCCCGCGCGAAATTTTTCCCGATCTCGATGTGCCCGAACGCGTCGGGATGCACGCCGTCGGCGGCGAGATGTCTCATCCCCGCAAGCAGCGTTTCCCCGTCGGCGTAGCAGGCGCTTTTGCCGCAGTTTTTCACCGCTTCCCGCACCGCGCTTTTATAGGCGCGGTATTTTTCTTCGGAAATGCCCGACTGCCAATAGGCGAAGGGGAAACAATCGGTGCAGACGACAGGCGTTTTCGGCAGGGCGGCGGTAAGCGACGATAAAAAGGCGTTCACCCTGCGGGAAAATTCCGCCGTTTCCATACGGTACATCACGTTCACGCCCAATTCGAGGGCGACGAAATCGTACTTCCCCCGCGCGGCGATGCGGCGGGCGATCCACTCTTCCGCAAGGCAGACCCCCGCAAAGCCGAGGTTTTCGATCTCCGCGCCGAGAGCGCGCTCCATCACCCGCACGTAGGAAAGGGCGGGCAGAAAGCCGCCGAAATACCCCGCCGTAATGGAAGAACCGTAAACGATCCCGCGTACCTTCGGCACGTCTTCCTCGCGCGGCGGCACAAGATCGCCTTCAAGCGATTTAAGGAAAAATTCCGCGCCGTCGAACACGAAACGGAACAGCCGCCCGCCGTAGGGCGAACGCCGCTCCTTTTCGATGCGGCGCACGGTTTCCTCCGCGGGCATTTCGGCGGCGATCTCCGTCGGGCGGTCGGTAACCGTATACTCGCCGAGCAGCGTGCGCCCGATAAAGACGCAGCATTTCCCCGCCGCGCCCGCCGCCGTGCGGCACACGAGGCGGGCGGCCCCGCCGATCAGCCGGAACCGCACTTCTACCCCGTGCGAAGTTTTGTTCTGAACGAAAATATTGTCCTTTTCGTAAGACTGTTCGGGGTCTTTTAAACGCCGCGTCGCGTAAAACCCGTCCTCCTGCAAGATCAGTTCTTCAACGTTGAAAATTTCCGCGTTTTTCCAGATCATCGTCCGCCCCTTTCCGCCGCGGAAAATCGCGGCGTTTTTTTCCATTATACCCGCAGGCAGACGGAAAGTCAATTTGAAAAGCGCGTTTTCCGCAGCCGTTTTTTCCCTGTTCCCGTTTTGCCGCCCAAACGGCAAGCCCCCGCCCGAACCGGTTCGGTTCGGGCGGGGGCTCTTTAAGCCGTTTTGCGGCGATTTTACGATTCGGCGCCGAAGATCAGCAGTTTTTGCAATCGAGCATGATGCCGAGGATCTCCTTATCCGTCTGCGCCATGCCGTCGTGCGCCAGCCTGCCGATGTTTTTGATGGTGTTTTCCACCCCCTTGGTCACGATGCCGTCGCCGCCGTAAAATTCGTTGCCCTGCTCGTACATTTCGTAGCCCAAGATGCCCGCCTCCACCGCCTGCGAGATCTTTGCCG
Source organism: uncultured Clostridia bacterium (assembly GCA_944363555.1). Classification (GTDB taxonomy): domain Bacteria; phylum Bacillota; class Clostridia; order Christensenellales; family Borkfalkiaceae; genus UMGS775. The sequence goes on along the minus strand of CALVUL010000098.1, from coordinate 9,798 downwards.
CGCAGGAGGCTTTCGCCCCGTCGCAGATGATGCCGGAAGCGATGGCGACGGCGTTGACCACCGTGTGGGAGATCTCCTCCGTGCCGCCGCCGCGCAGATATTCGATCCCCGCGCCCGCGCCCACGCCGGCGGAGACCGCCCCGCAGTAAGCGGAAAGCCTGCCGATGCCGGTTTTCAGATGAATGGTAACGAGGTCAGAAAGCGCCAGCGCCCGCAGCAGTTTTTCCCGCGGCGCGCCCGTTTCCCGCGCGTACACGACGACGGGGACGGACGCCGTTATCCCCTGATTGCCGCTGCCCGAAACGATGACCACGGGCATCTCGCAGCCGTTCATGCGGGCGTCCGACCCCGCGGCGGCATAGGCGCGCATGCGGATGCGCACGTCGTCGCCGGCGTTCTTCATCAGCACTTTGCCGATATTCGCGCCGTACGGGTTTTTCAGCCCCTCCTCGGCGATCGCCATGTTGTATCCGATCTGCCGATCCAGCGTTTCAGCCACGTCCGAAACGTCGAGTTCGTTTACGAAACGGCAGATCTTTTCGATACTCAGGCACGACCTGTCCGTCATATTCTCTTCGCGGTCGGGGGAAAGCGCCTTTTCAAACAGTTTTTCGCCGTTAAGCGTCTTTTCCACGATGTTGGTATGAAAGTCCGCAATGCGCACCGACGCGGAATCCTTCCCCGCCTTCACCGTGATCCGTATATCGAAGATCCGCCCCGTATCCGCAAGTTTCGTTTCGATCTTCGCGCGCTTTAAAAAAGCGCCGATCGCCGCGACGTCCTCTTGCTTCACGCAGGAAAGCGCTTCGAGTTCCTTTTCCGCGCAGCCCGCAACGATGCCCGCCGCAGCCGCCGCGGGTATGCCCTTCAATCCCCCCGTATGCGGCACGACGACGCTTTTGACGTTCTTCACGATGTTGCCGCTCGCCTCGATGAAAACCTCGTCGGGAAGTCTGCCGAGCATCTCCCGCGCGCACGCCGCGGCGTACGCGACGGAAATGGGTTCGGTGCAGCCCATGGCTGGCAGCAGTTCTTCTTTGAGGATCTTTACGTAACGATCGTATAATTCTTTATCCATTTTTCCGTTTTTTCCGCATTTTGCCGCGCGGGTAACGTATTCGGCGGCAAAACACACGCCCGCCGTCGTCAGCGCGCCGCCCAGCCCCGTATAGAACATGGCGGTGCACATATCGGGAATGACGTTGAAGGTGCGCAGCAATATGCCCCCCGTCATCATCACGCCCATGAGGATATATGCCTTGACGTCGAAAAACTTCAAAAAGCAGTGTTTTCTTTTGCCGTCGTAGCCGTAAATGCGTTTCAGATGCTTTTTCACGATCCGAAAAAACATCGCAAAAAACAGCGCGTACACTGCCGCGGCGGAAAGGAACATCCACCACGCCCATTCGACGATTAGCGCGGCGAGTATGCCGATGCGCAGGATGTTTGCGCCCGCCGCCGTCCACACGACGGCGGCGATGAGCACGAGCGTTTGCTTTTTTACCACGGTTTCTCCGACGCCTCCGCGTGGCGGATGCACGCCGCGAAATGGTCTTCCTCCACCTCGACGAGGGGCGGTTCGCCTTCGGAACACTCCCCGCATTCTTCCGGACATCTGCCGCAGAAACGGCAGCCCGCGGGGGGATTGATGGGGCTGGGAACTTCGCCTTTTAAGTGCACGCGTTCCCGCGTGCAGTCGATATCGGTGTCGAAGATCGCGCTCATCAACGCCTTCGTGTAGGGATGCACGGGATTTTTGAAGATCTTATCGACGCTGCCGTACTCCATCACTTTTCCCAGATACATCACCGCCATCCTGTCGCAGATGCGCTTGACCACCGCGAGGTTGTGGGAAATGAAGAGATAGGTGATGCGGTATTTCGCCTGCAGATCCATCAAAAGGTTCAGAATCTGCGCGTGCACCGAAACGTCCAGCGCGGACACGGGCTCGTCGCAAACGAGATATTTCGGCTTTAAGATGAGCGCGCGGGCGATGCCGATGCGCTGTTTCTGCCCGCCGGAAAAATCCGAAGGGTACCGATCCATATCCGCCTCGGAAAGCCCCACTTCGCCGAGCATGGCGGCGACTTCCTCCCGCATCTGTTCGCGGGTGTATCCCCCCTTGATGCGCAGCGGTTCGGAAATGATGTCGAACACGCTGAAACGCGGATTGAGGGAAGAAAAAGGATCCTGAAAGATCATCTGCATGCTGCGGCGCACTTCTTTGAGCTGCTTTTTGTTCATCGCGGTCATCTCTTCGCCGCCGAAAAAGATCTTGCCGCCGTCCACCGGCTGCATGCCGAGGGTGGTGTTGGCGAGCGTGCTCTTGCCGCACCCCGATTCCCCCACCACGCCGAAAGTTTCGCCCGCGTAGATCTCCACGGAAACGTCGGTAACCGCCTTCACGAACCTTTTCTTCTGAAAGGGAAAATCCTTTTTCACGGGGAAAGACACGCTCACGTGTTCCAGTTTCAAAAGCGGTTTATCCTCTCTTTCCATCTTTGATCTCCTTATAATTCCAGCAACGCACGCACCGCCCGTTTTCCGGCGTTTCGAGGGGAGGCATCTGCTCCTTGCATTTTTCCGTCGCGTATTGGCAGCGCGGGTGGAAATAACAGCCGGAAGGCTTGTTGATGGGGCTGGGCAGCGAGGACGGGATCTGCACGAACCGCCCGCGCTCGTCGTCGATACGCGCGATGGACCCCAAAAGCCCCATGGTATAGGGGTGCAGGGGGTCTTTGAACAGATCGCGCGTTTTGGCGCGCTCCACGATCTTGCCGCAGTACATCACGTAGATCTCGTCCGCCATGTGCATGACGATGGAAAGATCGTGGGTGATCAGCATCAGCGACGTGTTGCGCTTTTTCTGCAATTCCTTCAAAACGTCGAGCACCTGCGCCTGAATGGTAACGTCCAGCGCGGTGGTCGGCTCGTCCGCGATGATGAGATTCGGGTTACAGGCGAACGCCATGGCGATGAGCACGCGCTGGCGCATCCCCCCCGAAAGCTGGTGGGGATAGGCTTTGTAGCGCGTTTCCGCATCGCTGATCCCGACGAGTTTGAGCGCTTCGAGCGTGCGGCGCTTGGCTTCCTTTTTGCGGTTGAGTTTCCGCCCGTTTTCCCCGACGGCGCGCTCGCTCATATCGTGAGCGAGAAAGATCTCGTCTATCTGTTTCCCGACCTGCATGACGGGATTGAGGGCGGTAAGCGCGTCCTGAAACACCATCGCCACGTCCTTGCCGCGCACCTTCTGCATCTGTTTGTCCGTCAGATCGCGGATGTCCGTGCCGCCGAGAACGAGTTTATCGACCCTGACGACGGCGGGGGGCGTGGAAAGCAGTTTCATCACCGCGAGGGACGTTACGCTCTTGCCGCACCCCGATTCGCCGACGATGGCGGCGCACTTGCCCTGCTCGATCTCGATGTCGATGCCCTCCACCGCGCGGACGACACCCATCTCCGTGGGAAAAATGACCTTTAAGTTCTTTACTTCCAGCGCGTTCATCGATTCTCCCCCGCGTCTTTTTTCTTTTTCCCGCTCTTGCGGGCGGGCGGCGAGACCTCGGCGGGCGCGCCCTCAACAACCGTTTCCGCAACGACGAGTTCGGATGCGCCCTCCGCCCGCTGCGTATCGGTATCCGGCGCGGCGGCGTTCCCCGCGTATTCGCCCTTTAATTTGCTCTGTTCGTCCATCGAGGAAAACACCTCGTCGAGATACGTATTGTTGAGGTGTTTGAACACCTTGATCATACTGCTGCCTTTACGCATTCTGGGGTTGAGGATCTCCTCGATGGCGAGCCCGATCCGCATAAAGGAATACACCGAAAGGAAGATGCCGACGCCCGGCGCGAGGATGCTCCACCAATGCCCGAAAAGCATCGCGCCGCCGCTTTGCGCGTCCGCCAGCATTTTGCCCCAGCTGATCGCCGTGGGATTGCCGAGCCCCAAGAAGGAAAGCCCCGCTTCCGCCACCATGATCCCCGCGCTGGTCAGCGCCGTGCTCATGATGAGCAAGTTCGACACGGCGGGCAGAATGTGCCGCCACATGATATACCATTTGCTCGCGCCGGAAAGTTCCGCCGCCTTGACGTAATTGGCGTTTTTGATCAGCATGACCTGCGAACGGATGACGCGGGCGAGCCCCGTCCAGCCGAACGCCGCGAACACCAGCACGATGACGGCGTAACTCGTTCCCAGCACGTTGGTCATCACGATGACGAGGGGCAGCGTGGGGATGACGAGAAGAACGTCCACCACGCGCATGATCAGGGTATCCACCCAGCCGCCGAGATAGCCCGCCGCCACCCCGAGAAGGGAACCGAGCACGGCGATGACGATGCCGGTAATGAGCCCGATGCTCAGCGAGGAGCGCGTGCCGTAGATCAGCATGGAAAAAATATCCTGCCCCGTGGTGATCGACGTGCCCAGAAGGTGCTCCCAAGAGGGCGTAAGCCCCTTTTCCGCCCTTTGGGTAACGTCGTACGGATCGTAAGGGGCGATGACGGGGGCGAAGATCGCAAGAACGGCGAGGAACGCCACGATGATCAGCCCCACCCTGCCCTGTTTGTGTTTCCACAACTTTTTGAAAAACCCGCCTACGCCGAACAGGAAACGCTTGCAGAAAAGCCCGATGTTCTTTAACGTTTTCATCTGCGTTCCCCCAAAGTAACCCGCGGGTCGAGCAGGCTGTAAACGAAGTCCGTCAGCAGATTCGCCACCAGCGCGAAGGCGGACATAAAGATCATAATGCCCATCATCAGCGGATAATCGTTGTTGCTGTTCGCCGTCAGAAACAGCGTGCCCATGCCGTTCCAGTTGAAGATCTGTTCGATGACCACCGAGCCGCCGATGAGCCCGCTCACGTTCATGCCGAACTGCGTTACGATGGGCAGCATGGCGTTTCTGAGCGTGTGCCCGTAGATGACCTTCCTGTTGGAAAGCCCCTTCGCCTTGGCGGTGAGGATGAAATCGTCTCCGGAAACGGCGATGACGCTGTTTCGCGTGGACTGCCCGTAGGAAACGATGCCGCCGATCGCCATGGCGAAAATGGGCAGGGCGGCGTTATAGAGCACCGTGGAGATGGCGCCCCAGCTCCAATCGAAACCCGAAACCATGTTCTGATCGGTGTACGCGGGGAAAATTTCCCACTCGAACCCGAGATAGAACGACAAAATCAGGGCGATGAAGAACGCCGGCAGCGCCGTGGTGATCGTGGAGGCGTTGAGCAGCGCCCTGTCCTGCCATCGCCCCCGTTTCCACGCCGCCATCGTGCCGATCAGGATCCCGATGATCAGGGAAATGAGCAGGTTGCTGACCGAAAGGACCAGCGTCCACGGCAGGCACTCGGCGATCTCGTCGATGACGGCGGGCTTGCCCGTCTGGTAGGAATTGCCGAGATCTCCTTTAAAAAGATCGCCCATATAGTTGAGATATTGCTGGAAGGTGGAACCGTTCAGCCCGTATTCGATGCGGATCTGTTCCTTGACGTATTCGTACTCCGCGTCCGACATGCCCGCGCTCCGCGCCGGATAAAAGCGCTCCGCGGGGTCGGTAACGCCGATCCTCGGGATGAAGAAACAAAGCGTAACCACGATGAAGAAGATCAGGATCGTGAGCAATATCCTTTTGATGACATAGGATGCTTTCATATCACACCACCTTTTCGAGTTGTTTCAACGTATCCTCGTTGAAAACGGTTTCGCCGGCGGACGCGGTATAATTGGTAAACCTGTCGTTGCGGGCGACGGAGATCACGTTGGAAGAATACACCGGTATCTTGTAATAAAGTTCGGCGATCATCGTCTGGATCTCGCGGATCAGATCGTATTTCACGTTCTCGTTGAGGGCGCTTTCCATCTCTTCGATCTTGGCGGTGAGCGCCTCGTCGGCAAGCCTGCCGTAGTTGGAAGAACGCGACGTGGAGATAAAATGCGAATCGTACATCGTATCGACGTTGGCGGCGCTGAAAATCGTCGCCTGAAAGGTCATGTCGAAATTCCCCGCGAAGAGATAGGTATCCTCCGCCATGGAGCCTTCCGCCTTGTATTCCACTTCCACGCCGATCTTCTGAAACTGCTGCTGCAGATAGGAAACGAGTTCCAGTTCCCCGGGGTTGGCGAGGATCTCGAAAAAGATGCGGCTGCCGTTGGCGAGCCGGTACCCGTCCCCGTCCTTTTCGGGGTACAGCCCGTCGAGGATGCGGTTGGCTTCCGCCACGCGGTTTTCATAGCCGCTCGCGCCGTTGCCTTCCCACAGCGCGTCGGCAAAAATATCCGACTGCGGGTTATACAGCGGGTCGTTATCCGTACGCGGCAGCATCAGCCCCGCGGACGCGGTGTTTCCCGCGCCGTTGAGCACGCTTTTAATGATGTCCGGCTGGTTGATCGCCAGCGCGATCGCCTTTCTGAAATCGGGATTTGCGAAGAGATCGCGCATGGGCGTTTTATACTGTTCCTGCGGGTTGACGTTGAGCACCAGCGTCTGCGACGCCGTCCCCGTGACGTTGGAAACGTAAATCCCCTCTTCCTGTTCGAACAGGCGCAGATAGTTGGCGCTCATCGAGGCGTCGAGAATATCGATGTGCCCTTTCAGCAGCGCGTAGATCGCCGTATTCTGTTCGAGATAGAGCATGAATTTCAGTTTATCGACCTTGTAAAGCGCGCCGCCGTCCTCCGCTTTCAGATGATAATCCGTGCCGCGGTTTTTGAGCACGATCATCTGGCGGCTGTTTTCTTCCAGCGTCCACGCGCCGCAGCCGACGGGATGTTCGTACTGATACAGCACCTCCCCCGTGGCGTTATCCTGCACGAGTTTGCCGTTTTCCGTCAGCGGCGCCCAGATGTGTTCGGGCAGGATCAGAATGGTCGTGAAGAGCATCGCCACCGCGCCGAGCGCCTTTTTGACGTGCAGATAAACCACGGTGTCCGAGCCGTCTTCGGCGTACGGATACCTTCCCCAATCATCGTGGTTGCGGGTAAAAATCCCCTGTTGCGCAAATTGACCTTCTTTGGACGAATGCAGCAAATCCGCCGTCCATGCGAGCGCGCCGGCGTGCCCCGAACGGGTGTTGTCCGTAGCGATGTCGAAGGTGTAATAAACGTCCTCCGCGGTAACTTTTTTCCCGTCGCTCCACGTGGCGTTGTCGTGCAAGGTTACTTTGACGACCATATAATCGGTATCGTCGCCGGAATAATAGTTTTCCACTTCCTCGTAATCGATCTTCCCTTCCGGCGTTCTCATCTCGTTGCCGTCGAGATCGGTATAGCACCAGTCTTTCGCCAAAGAGGGGGTGTATTCGTCGGTTTCGGTATCCATCGAAAACAGCGTGTTATAGATAAAACTGGCGATCGTGGGCGCGATGCCGTCCCTCGAACTCCACGGGAAAAACGTGGTGGGAAAGGCGGAAGAAACATACCCCACGTAAAGCGTGGAGCTCGTATCGTTCCTCCGTTCCGCGATGGAAGTGCTGCACCCCGCGGCGAAGGTTGCCGAAAACGCCAGAACGCACGACAGCGCCGCAAGGGTGATCTTTTTCAATAACTGTTTCATTCTGAATGTTTCCTTGAAGCGGGCGGCGCGCCGCCCGCCGCGAAAGCGCAAACTATTCCTTTTCGGCGGGGATCGGATATTCCAGTTTCACGCCGAACCCGTCCTTCGTGGCGCTGTTGTCGTAAATTTCCTCGATATCCATCACGTACGCGGGGTATTTGAGCCATCTCGACATATCCGGCGTATGATACATATCGTGCTGCGCGTTGATGAACTGCTGATAAATTTCGCGCTTGCCGGATTCCGTTTCGTCGTAAATGTGCATCGTGCCGCGCACCTCGAAGGAGATCATCGGCGGCTGATAGAACAAAAGCGTCGCCTCGGGATTGGCTTTGTAGTTGGCGTAGGAATGCTGTTTCGCCATTTCCAGAGAACCGATGTGCGTGAAATCCACCCTGTCGTGCGCTTCTTCGCCGTACATATATTTGATGAGCACGCCCAGACCGCGTTTGGAATAGGTTTTATCCTCCGGATCGTAGGTCTTGATGTGTTTGATGTACGCTTCGAGGGTCTCTTCCAGATATTCGGGCTTGGGCATAAAGCCGATGCCCTTGACGCTGCCGTTGAGCCCCGCCGGCCCGTGGGAAATAAACGTGGGGTCGTGCGAGCAGAAACTCAAAAACATCTTTTCGGGGGTAATGGGTTCGTCGTTATAAATCTTCATAACGCTTTTGGCGCGCGTGCTGAACGCCCAGTTGAAAAATGCCTTAGATGATCTCATAAATCTTTTCTCCTTACTTGCTATCGCTATCTATTTTCGTTTCTGCAAATTTACGCCGCCGATACGGGCGTCAGCGTAACGTCTCCGCGGGGCGTTCCTTGAACTACGGGAATTTTAATGGTGATTGCGCCGTTTTCGTCAACGATAACCTCGCCCGGCGTATTCATTCCCTGCGGAATAAGAACGCCTTTCCGTGTCAACATTCCCTCTATACCGATAAAACCGGTTTCGGTGTAAGGTTCGTTTTCGCCCGCCGCATCCGTCGAAGTAAACGTATACGAACCGTCCATAAGAACCGTCATTTCAAGATTAAACGTAGCGCCGCCGCCCATTGTCATCGTTTTCGTTCCCGTAAAGTTTGCGGCAATGCCGACTTCGTCTTTTACCGCAGAAACGGTGATTTCCTTTGTATCTTTTGCAAACGGACTCAGTTTAACATCCGCTTTGACAACGCCCTCCGAATCCACGGTAACGGATTCCGTCAAAGGTTTCGTTGTATCCTCTTTATCTTTGTATACCGAAGACGTCATTCTGCACATAGCACCCATTTTCGTATACGTACCGTAATCGTAGGCAAATCCTGCGCCCATTCCCTGCATTTCATAGGATACAAAAGCGGTAAAGCTACCGCCTTCTAAAAGATTGAGGTAGTACTGATAAATTCCGTCAGCACCGTAATACAGTCCGATTTCCAGCGTTTCGCTTTCCCCTTCTTCGCCATCGTTTGTAGCAGGCACCGCGTAGAAGTATACATCTTCTTCGGTATCTTCATTTTGCATCGGGCTATTTATGGTTACAGTTCCATAAAGAATTTTCCCGACAAATTTTAAATTACCGTTTGTTTCTTTTGTTAAATTACAGGTTTCTCCCGTTACGTCACTTCCGTTTACCTTTTTGTACAACATAAGATAGGCGTCTTCTACTTTACTGACTGTGCCCGAGGACTTTTCTTTTTCGAAAGCCTTGGTATCGGAAAATTTAAAATTACCATTTTCCTCCACTTTCAAATAAATTGTCAGTTGCATAAACGGGGACAAGTCTATTTTATATGTCCCTGCAATTTCAATCTTTGTCCCATTGCCTCCGTTGCCGCCCGTACCCGGACCTTCGGGGTTGTCGTTACACGCGACAAGACCGAACACCATGACTGCCGCCAGCATCGCGGCGAGCAGTGCTTTCCATGTCTTTTTCATTTTCTTCTCTCCTTTTCTTTTTTTATATACGGCCGCAGAAGCGCGGCTTTCTACCTGTATGAAGGGCTTTTCCGTTTTGCGCGTTCCCTTTCCGCCCGCGCTTTACCGAAGCAAAGCGGAAACGTAAAGCGTTTCCCTCCCCCGCGCCTTTCAAAGGGGCTGTTAAAGGTTATCTTTTTACCCGCGGGTAAAAAGGAACGGTGCGCCGTTCGCAACGAAAAGTCTTTTCCGACTTTTCGGGTTCGCTTCATCGCGCGCAAATCGCGGTTATTTCGTTTTTATGTTTTCATTACAGCAATCCCGCGGCGAGGGGGATTTCCGAAAGCAGCCGCTCCC
>CALVUL010000097.1 GCA_944363555.1 uncultured Clostridia bacterium | reverse complement strand
ATGCCGCGGCAAACAGTTTTTTCATACGTTCCTTCTCCTTTTTTCCGCCCTGCGGCGGATCGATAACCATAAAAAAACGGGCGTTTTCAGGCAACGTGAAAACGCCCGCACTCCCTGCGGATTTCCGACGCGTTTCTCCCATGCCCGAGAACTTGACGTACTGCGTAAAAACGGCAGGTTACCCGACTGATTGCTAAGCAAAACACGGTAATGACCGTTGCGGCGGATTCGCACCGCCTTCCCCTGCTCTCTGCGCCCGAGGGCGCAACTCGCCTTACGATTTCGTTTTTATCATTTTACCACGGCGGCGCGGAAAAAGAAAGAAATTTTTTTGCGATTTTTCTGTAAATTTTTGCAATCCGCGCCGTCGGAGCGCGCTTTGCGGGTTGCCTTTTTCGTTTTCCTTTGCTATACTGTATTAGTAAAGAACATGATGAAACAAGACAATCGGGACGACAAAACGGAACAAGAAAGGCAAAGCAAAGCCGAACGGCTGACGAACGGACCGCTGAAACCGCTGATCATAAAACTCGCGCTCCCCTCGATCGTGAGCATGCTCATATCCACCTTCTACAATATGGCGGATACCTTTTTCGTGGGGCAGATGCAGAACACCAGCGCGACGGGCGCGGTGGGCGTGGTCATGCCCGTGATGGCGCTCATTCAGGCGTTCGGCTATTTCTTCGGGCACGGTTCGGGAAACTTTATCTCCCGCAAACTCGGCGAAGGCGACGAAGACAGCGCCCGCCGCATGGCATCCACCGGCTTTTTTTACGCCATCGCCTTTTCCCTGCTGCTGATGGCGATCGGGCTGATCTTCCTGCGCCCGCTCGCAAACCTTCTCGGCTCCACGGAAACCATCCGCCCCTATGCGGAAGAGTATATGCGCGTCATCCTGTTCGGCGCGCCCGTGATGACGGGCGCCATCGTGATGAACAACCAGATGCGCTTTCAGGGGAACGCCTATTACTCGATGTTCGGCATCGCCGCGGGCGGCATTCTCAACGTAGCCCTCGACCCCTTGTTCATCTTCACGTTCGGCATGGGCGTTACCGGCGCGGCGGTTGCGACCGTCGTTTCGCAGGCGGCGAGCTTCGTGTTTTTGTTCGTCGCCCTCGAAAAGAGCGACTGCATCAAACTGCGCCCGAAACATATCTGCTTTACGAAAATCTACGCCCTTTCCGTGGTGCGGGGCGGAACGCCGTCTTTATGCCGTCAGGGCATCAACAGCGTGGCGAGCATCTGTTTCAACGCCGTCGCCGGCAATTACGGGGACGCCGCCATCGCCGCCATGACCATCGTAACCAAGATCACGGGCTTTGCTTCCGCCGCGCTCATCGGGTTCGGGCAGGGCTTTCAGCCGGTATGCGGCTATTCTTACGGCGCGAAAAAATACCGCCGCGTGTACGACGCCTTCTTTTTCTGCGTGAAGGTGTGTTTTCTGTTCCTGCTGGCGCTCTCCGCCGCCGCGTACTTCCTCGCCCCGTGGCTCGTGGCGCAGTTCCAGAAAAACGACCCCGAAGTCATCGAATTGGGCAGGAGGATGCTGCAGGCGCAGCTCGTCAGTTTTTCTTTGACGAGTTTTGTGATCCTGAGCAACATGATGCTGCAGACCATCGGCATGGCGCTGCGCGCTTCCCTGCTCGCCCTTTCGCGGCAGGGGCTGGCGCTCATCCCCGTGCTGTATCTGCTGAGCGCGCTCATCGGGCTCGACGGGCTGATCTGGGCGCAGACCGTCGCCGACGGCATCTCCCTGATCGTCTCCGCCGCGATCACGCTGAACGTGCTCGCCAAATTCAAGAAGAACGAAACCGTCGGGAGCGGCAAAACCGCAGGCGAAACGAGCGGCGCGGAATGAACTTCCTTTCGCGGCGCCTCCCTCGCCCGCCTTCGTGTTTTTTTGTCGAAACGGCATTTCCCGCCGCGCGCCGACGGCGCGCGGCGGTTTTTTCGTGAACGTTTCTCAGATACTTTTTTAAAATTTTCCGTTTTTTTTCATAGAAAACGACGCGGGCGGCATATCGCCCGCATCGTTTTCTGCACGCAACCGTCCGCCGCGATGCCGGCGGACGGTTATTTTTTACCTTCCTGCAAGGCGAAAAGCGCCTTGCAGCCCTTTTCCACGTCGCGCATGGTCGCGTCGAAATCGCCGGTATACCAAGGATCGGCAACGTCCCGCGCCTCGCCGGCGAGTTCCAGAAGCCGCACGACTTTGCGGGCGTTCTCCTCGCCGACGATGCGTCGCGCGTCCCGCACGTTATGCATGTCCATCGCCAAGATGACGTCGTAATACGCCCCGTCCGCGGCGGTCAGCCTGCGGGCGCGCTTTCCGGCGGCGTCGATGCCTTTTTCCGCAAGTTTCCGCCGCGCGGGCGGATAAACGGGGTTCCCCGCCTCCTCGCCGCTCGTTCCGGCGGACGCGACTTCGTACCGCTCCGCCGCGCCGTGCCTTTTTATGTAATCTTTGAAATAAAACTCCGCCATCGGCGAGCGGCATATATTGCCGAGGCACACGAACAGGATCTTTTTCATGCCGCCATTATACCATAAAAACGGCGATTTGTAAACCGCCCGCGCTTACGTTACCGTGATGCGGCGAAAAGTGCCGTCGTTGAAATACAAGGTCAGGGTATTATCCTTGACTTCCGTAACGGCGATCACTTCGTCGTTCACCATCGTCTTCAACAACATCAGTAAATAATCCGTATTCATAACCGTTCTCCTTATATGTTTTCGGCTCTTTTTCGGGAAAAATACTTATCATGCGTACCTCCCGCGTCGGAGTCAATTTGATTTTACACATAATAAGACAAAAAGGAGTGGCTGATTTATGGATATTTTGTCGATTTTTGCCGATAAACTGAAAGAATTGATGAATTACAGCGAAATCACGGAAAAAGACCTTTCCGCCGCCGTGGGAACGGATGTTTCCCAGATCCGCCGCTATCTGCGCAAAGAATGCCTTCCCTCCCTGCAAAACGCGGTGCGCCTTGCGGATTTTTTCCGCTGTCCCCTCGATTATCTGTTCGGCAGGGCGGAAGATTTCACGGAACAGTCCTATCCCGCGCCGCCGCCCTTCGGCGGGCATTTTACCGCCTTTTTGGAAAAATACGGCTGCACCCGCTACCGCCTTTCGCAGGAGATCGGCGGGCTGACGCAGTGCCGCCTGAACGCGTGGGCGCACGGCAAAAGCGCGCCCTCCGTGGGAAATCTGATCCGCATCGCCGATTACTGCCGCTGTTCGCTCGACGAACTCGTCGGCAGAGACAACTGAACGCACAAACCGCCCCGCCGCAAAGAACAGGGCGCGCCGCAAACAAGAAACTTCCGCCGTAAAGACAAAGCCCCCGCCCGCGCGAAAACGCGCGGGCGGGGGCTTTTATCCCGATCCGTTGAAACAAGACGGCGCTTTACGCCGTCATTTGAGCAGATCGTAAAGATTTTCCTGATAGCAGCGGATGCATTTTTCGATCACGCGCAGCGCCTCGTCGGCATCCAGCGCGGATTCGACGGCGGTCTCCTTCTTTTCCAGCTGTTTGTACACCGAAAAGAAGTGCCGCATTTCTTCGAAGATGTGCGCGGGAAGATCGCGTATGCTCTTGAAAGTGTTGTAAGTGGGATCGCTGAACGGGATGGCGATGATCTTTTCATCTACGCTGCCGTTGTCCTTCATGGTGATCACGCCGATGGGATAGCATCTGACGAGGCTCATCGGCAAAAGGCTTTCGCTGCAGAGGATCAATACGTCCAGCGGGTCGCCGTCCTCTGCCATCGTGTGGGGGATAAACCCGTAATTGGCGGGATAGTGCGTGGAAGTATACAAAATGCGGTCGAGCATCAAAAGCCCCGTTTTCTTATCCATTTCGTACTTCTGCTTGCTGCCCTTCTTGATCTCCACCACCGCGACGAATTCTTCGGGGGTGATCCTGCTTTTTTCAATATCGTGCCAGATGTTCACCTGCTTCCTCCTTTATGCCGTTTTACGAATTTTTCGATCCGACGCATCGCTTCCACGAGATTCTGCATGGAAGTGGCGTAGGAACAGCGCACGAAATATTCGCCGCTCTCGCCGAAAGCGCTGCCGGGCACGACGGCGACGCGCTCTTCCTCGATGAGTTTCGCGGCGAATTCCTCCCCCGTCATCTGCAGCGCGGCGACGCTCGGCATGATGTAAAACGCCCCCTTCGGCTCGAAACACGTTAAGCCGATCCTGTTGAAGGAAGTGTATAAAAAGCGGCGGCGGCGGTCGTATTCCTCCCGCATTTCCTCCACGCCGGCGAAATTTTCCTTGGCGCCGTAGCGCAGCCCTTCCAGCGCGCCGTACTGGCTCATGATGGGAGCGCAGATGGTGGTGTACTGATGGATTTTCAGGATATTCTTGAAAAGTTCCTTTTCCGCGCAGAGATAGCCGATGCGCCAGCCCGTCATGGCGAAGGATTTGGAAAACCCGCTGATGAGCGCCACGTTTTCGCGCAGTTCCTCGAACGCCGCCAAGGAAACGTGCCTGCCGCCGTAGGTGAGTTCGGCGTAAATCTCGTCGGATATAACCAGAATATCGTGCTTTAATATGACGGGAACGAGGGCTTTTAAGTATTCTTTTTCCATGATCCCCCCCGTCGGGTTGTTGGGATAGGGAAAAATGAGCGCCTTCGTCTTCGCCGTGATGCGCTTTTCCAGCATTTCGGGGGTCAGTTTGAAACCGTTTTCCGCCGAACAGGGCACCGCGACGGGCACCCCGCCGCAAAGCTGCACCAAGGGCGCGTAGGAAACGTAACTGGGATCGGGGATGAGCACTTCGTCCCCCTCGTCCACGACGGCGCGCAGCGCGGCGTCGATCGCCTCGCTCGCGCCGATGGTCAGCATGATCTCGTCCGCCGCGTAACGCACGGAAAAACGGCTTTTCAGATACTTCGAGATCTCCTCTCTCAGTTCCGGCAGACCGATGTTCGACGTATAGTGCGTGATGCCCTTTTGCAGGCTGATGACGGCGGCGTTGCGGATCTCCCACGGGGTAACGAAATCCGGATCGCCCACGCCGAGGGATATAATATCGCCGCCGGAACTCGCCACGATGTCGAAAAACTTGCGTATCCCCGACGGCTTTATGTTTTTGACTTTATCGGTAACGAAATCTTTCATGCGTGAATCAACTGCCTGCCCGTATCGGTTTTATAGGTGATCTGCCCTTCGATCTTGTATTTTTTTAAGATGAAATGGGTAGCGGTGCTCAGAACGCCTTCCAGCGCGGAAAGTTTTTCCGAAACGAAACGGGCGACGTCGGTAAGCGTTTTCCCTTCCACGAATACGGCGATGTCGTACCCGCCGCTCATCAGATACAGACTGCGCACTTCCTCGAAACGGTCGATCTCCTCCGCGATGGCGTCGAACCCTTTAAGCCTTTTGGGCGTTACCCGAACTTCGATAAGCGCCTCCACGAGATCCGCCGTGATCTTTTCGCTGTTGGTGATGGCGGTGTATTTTACGATCACGCCCTCGTTTTCCAGCGCGGCGATCTCCCGCGAAACCGTCTCTTCGCTTTCGCCGAGCATCGCGGCAAGTTCCTTTGCCGTATAGCGGGCGTCGTCTTTCAGCAGCCGAATCAGTTTTTCCTGAATTTTTTTCATAAAAACTCCCCTTTGCCGTTTTTACCCATTCTATCACAAATTTCCGAAAAGTTCAACCGCTGGCGGAAAATTTCCGTATCGATCCCCGTTTTTCTTGCGCGCCGCCCCCTTTTTGTGCTAAGATAAAATCATGATTAAAATGTGGATCAAAACGATAAAGGACGGCAAGATCGCAAAACAGGCGGTCTATACCGCCGAGGAAAAAATGGATTACGCGCGGTTTCATCTGCACGTTTACGAGGCGTGCCGGCTGATCGACGAGCCTTCCCCCGTCATCGTAAAGGCACACATCTTCAACTACGCGAAATACAACGTCGTGAAATTTCTGCCGGATGATTTCGTGGAAAGCGTGGATTTCGACAAAATGAGCATCGAAAACATCGCCCGCTGAAAACGGGTATAAAAAACCTCCCGAAAAGGCAAACTATAAAAAGGAGGTAAATTTATGAAGATCGTTACCGTTATCGCGTTTATTCTGACGCTGATCGGCGCGCTCAACTGGCTGCTCGTAGGGGTGTTTTCCTTCGACGCGGTCGCATGGATCTTCGGCGCGATGAGCGTCGGCGCGCGCATCGTCTACACGCTTGTCGGCGTAGGCGGGATCTGGATGCTCTTCTACTGGGCGCTTTACCGCCCGACGGCGAGAGCGCGGGCGTAAAAACCGAAAAGACCGCACAAACGGGTTTGTGCGGTCTTTTCGCGCCTTTCCGGCGGATATATTCCGATCAGATTTCCGTTTCCCAGTTCTCCCACGGATCGGGAGGACTGCCGGCGTCCTCCCCGTCGGGAACGCAGGCGGACAGGAACGCCGTGCAAACGCATATCAGCAAAACGATGAAAAATCTTTTCAGTTTTATGACGCCGTCCCTCCGTTTTAAAAAATGTGTACTTTTCCTGAATCGGTCCGGCGCATAAAAAAACGCCGGTTTCAAGCGTTCCGGCGCGGATTTCGGGCGGTTTTTCTCTTTTCAAAAAAAGTACACGATTCTTGATTGTTATTATAAAGGAACCCGATAAAATTGTCAAGCCGTTTTGCCTGAAAATTAAATTTTCTGTTTTTTCGCGGTTTTACCGGATACCTGCGTTCCGAACACGGCGGGATATTTTTCCTGCGCTTTCCGCAAAGAAAAATACAGGGGAACGCCCAGCGCGTAGACCGCCGCCCCCTGCGAAAGCAGCAAAAACGCCGCCTGCACGATATAGGCGAATTCCAATGCTCCGTACGCCCATAACCAGATCAGCGGCAGAAAAAACGCGTTGAAAACCACGGGGAAGATCCCCCCGACGAGCGCTTTCGTCCACTTGTTTTTCAGCGTTTTACCGCAAAGATACGTACACGCCGCGGCGAGCAGCGTAACGAGCGAGCCGAACACGATATCCTGCACGGCGGTCCCCGTGATCAGGTTGGCGATCAGACAGCCGAAAAATACGGCGGGCACGCTTTCCGCAAACAAAAGCGGCAGCACGGTGAGCGCTTCCCCCGGGCGGAACTGGATCGCGCCGCTCGCCACGGGCAGGGTCACGAAAGTGAGCGCAACGTACAAGGCGGCGATGACGCCCGCACGCGTAAGCATCTTTGTGGATTTGTTCATTCAATTGTACCTCGGTTGTTTTATAGAAGTGTTTTCCGAAAACCTTCGCCGAGTATTGTAGCACATTTTTTCGCGTTACGCAAGAAAAAAACGCCTCCGCGGAAAAATTCCGCGGAGGCGTTTTTTTCAATGCAGTTGTTTGAGCATTTCCGAAAAGGTCTCTTTGCTTTCGTCCGTGGAGCCCTTCGGCGCGGGCTTGGTTTCGTAAAGCCCTTCTTTGCTCATCGCCGTAAACACCGCGAACTGATCGGCGACCGCGCCGTCGAAATTGTTTTTCACCGTACTGCGGAAACTGCGCCCCGCCCCTTCGGTGATCGCCTGCGCGTAAAGTTTTACGAGTTCCTTTTCCGCCATCAGGATGTCGGTCAGGCTGTCCTTTTCGTTCAAAGTGATCTTGGATTTGTAATTTTCCATCTTCCGCCTCCTTACAACAGTTCGAGCAAAGCGGCGAACCGCTTTTCGTGATTATCCGCGATCTTTTCCATCGTCTCCGCCAGCGCCTTGTCGGTCAGCGTTCTCGAATACAGCCGCGCTTTCTTGCACGCCCGCCCTTCACAGGTGAGCAGATCGGAAAGAAAGCCCGCTTCTTTCTGCGTTAAATTCTGCATTTTTTTTCTCTCCTTTTCACGTCGTTATTCCGATGGTTTCCCCCGCGGAGATTTTTATACGCGAAAACGGCGGTTTTTTGCGTTCGTTTGTAAAAAACGGCAAAACGGCCCGTTCCGAGGCGGAACGGGCCGAACGTTCTTTCCTTGAAAAAATGCTTTACAGGCTGGCTTTCAATACGGCGAGGATGTCCGCCCGATTGAGCACTTTATAGCCCCCCTGCATCACGAGGGTGCTCTGCGCGACGGCGGGCAGCATATCCGCCGTTACGCCGAGTTCGCCGAGGCGCATCGTCAGCCCGAGTTCCTTCATCCAGTTTTCCATGCGGGAAAGCCCCTCTTTCGCAATCTCCTGATCGCTTTTGCCGTCCGGTGACACGCCCCATACGTTCACGGCGTAGCGGCGGAATTTGGAAACGCCGTAATCGAGGATAAAGCGGTAATACGCCATCGACACGGCGGCGAGGGTCATCCCGTGCGTCGCGTCGGTATGCGCGCCCACCGCCTGACCGAGCATGTGCACTTCCCAGTCGGTGGATTTGCCCATGGCGACGAGGGTGTTGAGCGCCCACGTTGCCGTCCACATGATGTTGCTGCGCGCCTCGTAATCGTAAGGATCCTTCGCGGCGACTTCCGCGCTGTGGATGAGCGAACGCAGCAAGCCTTCGGAAATATAGTCGGAAGTATTGTCGTCCGACCCCGAAAAATACTGTTCCAGAATGTGGGACATGATGTCGTAAATGCCGGCGATCATCTGGTATCTCGGCAGCGTAAAGGTATATTCTGGATCGAGCACGGCGAACTTCGGGAATACCTTTTCCCCGAACACGTGCCCGACCTTCATCTTCTCCTTTGCGTTGGTGATGACCGCGCCGCCGTTCATTTCGCTCCCCGTGCCCACCATCGTGAGCACGCAGCCGACGGGGATGATCTCGCAGTCCGGTTCTTCGAAACGGACGTAATATTTCTGCCACGGGTCTTCCTTGCAGTGCGCCGAAACGGAAACGGCTTTGGCGTAATCGCATACCGAGCCGCCGCCCACGGCGAGGATGAAATCGGCTTTCGCGGCGCGGGCGCGTTCGCATCCTTCGTACAGTTTATCCAGCGTGGGGTTGGGCATCACGCCGCCGTCTTCGAAAACCGTTTTGCCGGCGGCTTCGAGGATCTTGATCACGGCGTCGTAGATCCCGTTTTTCTTGACGGAGCCGCCGCCGTAAACGAGCAGCACGTTCCTGCCGTATTTCGCCAGTTCGCCGCCGAGATGATCGATCGCGTTTTTGCCGAAGAATAACTTCGTAGGGTTGCAATAAGTAAAATTACCGAGCATGTTTTATATTCCTCCTTCCGCCCCGCCGGTTTTCGCCCTCCCCCCGAAACCGCGGGCGCGTTTCCGCGGCGGTCGCCGCGGAAAACGGCTTGCCCTTCGCCGTTTTCCGTATTACAGTATACTCCTTTTCTGACACACTGTCAACGATTTTCGCCGCCGCCTTTCATTCCGCCGGTTTCGGCTTCGGTTTTGCCTTCGAAACGGAGGAAAGCGCGTAGTTCCAGAAAAGTTCCACCGCCGTATTCATCACCTTGTAGCGCTTTTTTTCGATGTAAATATCCGAATGCTGTTCGGGCACGATCTTTTTGCAGCAGAGTTTTTCCCTGTCGATGATGTTCTTCATCGATTCCGGACAGACGATCACGCCGAGATTGCGCTCGGCGAGATTGAGCACGGCGCTGACGGCGTTGTAATAGCAGAAGATGTTCCTGTCCGCCGCCACGCCGTTGAGCCAGCTGTTGATTTCGTTTTGCAGCGACTGCCGCATGGGGATGATGAGCGCTTCTTTCTGCAGATCGGAAAGTTCCGCCCCGCCCCGTTTTTTCGCAATGGGGCTGCCCCTGCCGCACACCACCGCCCACGGATCGTTGCGCAAAAACACGCAGTCGTAATTCTCCGTGCGGATGGTATCGCGGGTGATGCCTATATCGGCGAGGTTCTTTTCCAGTCGTTCCTGAATCTCGTCCCCGTCCCCCGTCCACACCTGAAAGCGGATGTGCGGGTGCACGGCGTGGAACCCTTCGATAAGGTCGGGCAGCACGCACATGCAGCCCGTGGCGGTGGCGGCGACGGATACGGTGCCGTATTCCGCATTCCCCATCCTGCCGAGGTGCGACTCCGTTTTCGCCATCAGATACAGGATCTCCTCCGCCTGCTGTTTGAGATAGAGCCCCTCCTCCGTAAGCAGGAGGTGCCTTTTCCCGCGGATGAACAGTTTGACGCCGAGTTCCTCTTCCAGCAGTTTGATCTGCCGCGAAAGCGGCGGCTGCGCGATAAAGAGTTTCTCCGCCGCGCGCGTGATGTTTTTCTCTTCCGCGGCAACCAGAAAATACCGTAAACTTCTGATATCCATACCGATCTTTACCATACCTTTTTTGTCTGATACGCCATATATTATACATATTTTCATTATTTTTGTCAAAGTGTTATAATATCAAACCGAAAGAAAATAAAAGGAGGCCGCCATCCGCGTTGAAAAAGCAGAAAACCGTCGTGTGCGCCGTGTTCGGCGCAATCATCCTCGCGCTGATCGCCGGCATCGTCCTCACCGATTCTCTGTACACGAGAACGGAGAGCGTTTCGGAAACGATGCAGGACGCGGTGCTGCACGAAAAAAACAAAATATCCGTTTTCGGGACGGAAGTCAACCCCGGGCTGGTTTCGGCGTTCATCGTTACCGCCGCCGTGCTCGTATTCGCCGCGATCGTGCGGATCTTCGCCGTCCCGCGTTTCAGGATCGTGCCGGGGAAATTCCAGATGCTGCTCGAAACCCTCGTCGGCTATTTCGACGGGCAGGCGAAAAACGGCAGTCCGCACAGAAATTCCTTCCTCGGCGCGTACGTCTTCGCCGCGGGGGTCTACATCTTCGTCGGCACCGCCCTCGAACTCTTCGGCTTGCAGGCGCAGGCGACGAGCGGCGTTTCCGTCGCCCTGCCCGCCCCTCTTTCGGACATCAACGGCGCCATCGCGCTGGGGTGTTTATCGTATCTGGTCATTTTATCGGGGGGCATCGTCGGAAACGGCATCCGCGGCGTGGGAAAAACGCTGAAGGATTTTTCCCTGCCGGTCTCGATGAGTTTCCGCCTCTTCGGCGCGCTGCTTTCCGGCGCGCTGGTAACCGAACTCGTCTACTATTATAAGGCGCTGAGTTTCGTGCTCCCCGTCGTCGTGGGCGTGCTGTTCACGCTGCTCCACGCGCTGATACAGACGTACGTCCTCGTGATGCTCACGTCGCTCTTCTACGGGGAGGTTTCCGAACCGCGCAAAAAACAGAAAAAGAAACTTAAAACCGAAAAAACGGAGGTCTGATCCATGAAAAACGCAATAATGCTGAAAAAACTCGTCTTTATCCTCGCGGCGGCGCTCTTCGCTGCCGCCGCGGTGTTCGCCGCGGCTTTCGCGGCGGAAAAACCGCAAACCGCCCTCGCCGCGGCGGAACAGCAGGCGGAAACGTCCGCCGAAACCGATCCTTCGGCGGAAGGCGAAACGGCGGATGGAGACGATCAGAAGGGCACCGTCGCGCTTGCGGCGGGCATCGCCGTCGGCGTGGCGGCGCTCGGCGGCGCCATCGGCATGGGCATCGCCATCGCCAAATCCAACGAAAGCATCGCCCGCCAGCCGGAGATGAAAAACGACATCCGTTCGGGCATGATGCTCGGGCTGGTGTTCATCGAAACGGCGATCATCTACGCCCTTATCGTGTCCATCCTCATCATATTCGTATTATAAGGCAGGTACCGGTTTATGCCTCTGAACATCGACTGGCAGCAGATCCTGCTGCATTTGCTGAACTTTACGATCCTCGCCTTCGGCTTGTATCTGCTCCTTTATAATCCGATCAAAAAGTTTATGAAAAAGCGGGAGGACGAGTACCGCGAACGGGACGAAAAGACCCGTAACGCCCTCGCCGAAGCGGAGGAAAAAGCCGGCGAATACGCCCGCAGGATCGCCGAAAGCGAAAAAGAGATCGCCGAAAAGATGGCGGACGCCGATCGGGAACTCTCCCTCGCCCGCGAAACGAAACTGAAGGAAACCGCGGCGGAAGCGGACGCGCTCCTCGCCCGCGCGCGTTCCGACGCGCAGGCGGAAAAGGAGAAGATGCTGGAAGAAGCGAACGCGCAGATCGAAAGCGTGGTTTCCGAAATGGCGGAAAAAGTCATCTTAAAAGGCGGCGAAAGCGCGGCTTACGACGCCTTCCTGTCCGCGGCGAAAAAAAACGGCGAAAAACATGAAAGCTAAGATCTATTCCAAAATCCGCCCGAACGAAACGCAGGAAAAGCGGTTTGCGGAATTCCTGCGCGAAAAATACGGGGAAACGGAACTCGAATGGGAAGAAAGTTCCCTTTATCCCGACGGTTTCCGCCTCGAAGCGGGCGGCGACGTTTACGATTGGAGCGTGCGGGGAAGACTCGAACAGCTCAAAACCGCGCTGTCGGCTCTTCCGAAAAACGGCGGGAACATCATCCCCCTTCTCCGCGAAACGGTGGAAAACTGGTCGCCGGACGCCCTTGCGGAAGAATGCGGCACCGTCCTTTCCGTAGGCGACGGCATCGCCTCCGTCGACGGGTTGGAGCGCGCCGCCTACGGCGAGATCGTGCTCTTTTCCTGCGGCATCAAGGGAATGATACAGGATCTGCGTGCGGAAAGCTGCGGCGTCATCGTGTTCGGCAACTGCCGCGACATCGCGGCGGGCAGCCGCGTGAAACGCACGGGTAAGACCGCCGGCATCCCCGTGGGAAAAGGCTTCCTCGGCCGCGTGGTGGACGCGCTCGGCAACCCCATAGACGGCGAAGGCCCCGTCGAGGCGGAAGGATGCCGCCCCATCGAAAACCCCGCGCCGGGGATCGTGGACAGGCAGCCCGTCGATAAGCCTTTGGAAACGGGGCTGCTCGTCATCGACGCGATGTTCCCCATCGGCCGCGGGCAGCGCGAACTGATCATCGGCGACAGGCAGACGGGCAAGACCGCCATCGCCCTCGACGCCATTCTCAACCAGAAAGGCAAGGGCGTGATCTGCATCTACGTGGCGATCGGGCAGAAGGCGAGTTCGGTAGCGCAGTTTGCCGGCACGCTGAAAGCGCGCGGCGCCCTCGATTACACCGTGGTCCTCGCCGCCAACGCCGGCGATTCCACCCCCATGCAGTATATCGCCCCCTATTCGGGCTGCGCGCTGGCGGAATATTTCATGTACGCGGGCAGGGACGTGCTCATCGTCTACGACGATCTTTCCAAACACGCCGTGGCGTACAGAACGCTGAGCCTTCTGCTGGAACGCTCCCCCGGGCGCGAGGCGTATCCCGGGGACGTGTTCTATCTGCATTCCCGCCTGCTCGAACGCGCCGCCCACCTTTCCGACACCCTCGGCGGCGGCAGCATGACGGCGCTCCCCGTCGTGGAAACGCAGGCGGGGGACGTATCGGCGTATATCCCCACGAACATCATTTCCATCACGGACGGACAGATCTTTTTGGAAAGCGAACTCTTCTTCGAAGGGCAGCGCCCCGCCGTCAACATCGGTTTATCGGTTTCGCGCGTGGGCGGCGCGGCGCAGACCAAGGCGGTCAAGCGCGCGGCGGGAACCATCCGCCTCGATCTGGCGCAGTACCGCGAAATGGAGGTGTTCACCCAGTTCGCCAGCGACCTCGATCCCGCCACGAAAAAGCAGCTTTCCTACGGGCAGGGGCTGGTGAGGCTGCTGCGCCAGCCGCAGTACGCCCCCTATTCTCAGGCGGAGGAAACCGTGATGCTCGTATGCGCGCTGCATCACATGATCGAGGATATTTTGCCGGAAGACGTCCCTTCTTTCGCACGCGAAATGACGGCTTACATCCTGAAAAACATCCCCTCCCTCGGCGAGGAACTCGCCGAGGACCTTACCGACGATACGGTAAAAAAGATCCTCGAAAAAGCCGAAGCGTTCCGCGCGGCGGCGGGGCGGTGATCCTATGGAAAACGCAAAGGACATCAGGGACAGGATCTCGAGCATACGGGATACGAAGAAGATCACCAACGCGATGTATCTCATCGCCTCCGTCAAGATGCGGAAGGCGAAAGCGGATCTCGACAAGACCCGCCCGTATTTCGCCGTGCTGCAATCGGAGATCAAGCGGCTTTTCCGCATTGCGGGCGACGTGGAAAGCCCCTATTTTTACCCCATCAACGCCAAGGAAAAGACCGTCGGCTCCCACGGCATTTTGATCGTTACCGCGGATAAAGGGCTGGCGGGCGTATACAATCAGAACGTACTGAAATATTCCTTGAAAATGCTCGGCGACTATCCCGACAGCAAACTGTTCGTCGTCGGCGAATACGGCAGGCAGTTCTTTCAGCAGCAGCATATCCCCGTCGAAGAGGATTTTCAGTATACCGCGCAGAACCCGACCCTCCGCAGGGCGCGGGACATCTGCGCGAAACTCCTTTCCCTTTACGACGCGAAACGACTCGATAAGATCTACATCGTTTACACCGATCTGAAAGGCGGGCAGACGGAAGAGGTGAAGATGACGCGGCTTCTGCCCTTTCACCGCAGCGATTTCGCGTCCGCCGATCCCGTAGACGACAAATTCGAATACGAGCCCTCCGTCGCGGAAGTGCTCGATCACATCACGCGCAGTTATGTTTCCGGTTTCGTGTACAGCGCGCTCGTGGACAGTTATTGCAGCGAACAGAACGCGCGGATGGCGGCGATGCGCGCCGCAAACGAGAATGCGGACGGGATCCTTTCCGCCCTTTCGCGGGAATACAACCGCGTTCGCCAGAGCGCCATCACGCAGGAGATCACGGAAGTATCCTCCGGCGCGCGCGCGATGAAAAAGAAGGTATTGCAACATGGAAACAGGTAAAATCATACGCATTTCCGGTCCCGTAGCGGACGTTTCCTTTACGGGCCCGCTCCCGAAGATCCGCGACGCGCTTGTCATCGGCACGGGCGCGGATCGGAAAGTGATGGAAGTTTGCCAGCATCTCGACGCGCATACGGTGCGCTGCATCATGCTTGCGGAAAGCGAAGGGCTTTGCCGCGGCACGGAGGTCGTCTCTACGGGCAAATGCATCGAAGTGCCCGTTGGCGATCAAACGCTCGGCAGGATGTTCAACGTGCTGGGGAACCCCATCGACGGCGGCGCGCCCGTCGTCGGCGGCGAGACGCGCGGCATCCACCGCGATCCCCCGCCTTTCAGCGAACAGAGCCCCGCGGTTGAGGTCCTCGAAACGGGGATCAAGATCATCGATCTGCTCGGCCCCTATCCGAAGGGCGGCAAGATCGGGCTGTTCGGCGGCGCGGGCGTGGGAAAAACCGTTCTCATACAGGAACTCATCCACAACATCGCCACCGAACACGGCGGCTATTCGGTGTTTACCGGCGTGGGCGAACGCTCCCGCGAGGGCAACGATTTATGGAACGAAATGAAGGAAAGCGGCGTCATCGGCAAAACGGCGCTGGTGTTCGGGCAGATGAACGAATCGCCCGGCGTCCGCATGCGCGTGGCGCTTTCCGGACTGACGATGGCGGAATATTTCCGCGACGCGCAGCATAAGGACGTACTGCTGTTTATCGACAACATCTTCCGTTTCGTGCAGGCGGGCAGCGAGGTTTCCACCCTTTTGGGGCGGATGCCTTCCGCCGTGGGCTACCAGCCCACCCTCGCGGGCGAAATGGGCGAACTGCAGGAGCGCATCACCTCCACGAAAAACGGTTCCGTTACCTCCGTGCAGGCGGTATACGTCCCAGCGGACGATCTGACCGACCCCGCGCCGGCGACCACCTTTTCCCATCTGGACGCGACCACCGTTCTGAGCCGCAAGATCGCCGAACAGGGCATCTATCCCGCGGTGGATCCGCTGGAATCCGCGTCGCGCATCCTGTCGGAGGAAATCGTCGGCAAAGAGCATTACCGCGTCGCCGGAGGCGTGCAGGAGATCCTCGAAAAATACAAGGAACTGCAGGACATCATCGCCATCTTGGGGATGGACGAACTGAGCGACGAGGATAAACTTGCCGTCTATCGGGCGCGAAAGATCCAGAAATTCCTCTCCCAGCCCTTCCATGTGGCGGAAAAGTTCACGGGAACGGCGGGCGCATACGTGCCCCTTTCGGAGACGGTGAAAGGCTTTGCCGCCATCATCGACGGAAAGATGGACGAATATCCCGAATCCGCCTTCTTCAACGTGGGCACGCTGGAGGACGTCGTCAGAAAGGCGGAGCAAATGAAGGAAGAATGACATGAACACTTTCAGGTTTCTGATTTTAGCCGCGGACCGCCCGTTTTTCGAGGGCGAATGCCGCTCCGCCGTCGTCCCCACGCTGTGGGGTCAGCAGGGGATCATGGCGGGGCACAGCAACTACATTTCGGCGATCGTGCCCGGATGGGTGAAATTCGAATACGAGGACGGCGGCAGGGAAAAAACGCTGCAATGCGCCGTTTCCGAAGGTCTGCTTAAAATCGAAAACGGCGACGTGCTCGTTTTGGTGGAAAGCGCCGAATATCCGGAGCAGATCGACGAAAACAGGGCGCGGCGCGCGGCGGAAGAAGCGAAGGAAGAACTGCTGCAAAAACACAGCGTAAGGGAATATTACGAGGTGCAGTCCCAACTCGCGCGCGCCCTCAACCGCCTGAAAGCGCAAAAATACAAGGACAATAAATTTTAAGCGTTCCGCACGCATGGCGCGGCGCAGGATTTTTCCGCACGGCGCGGCGCACGCCCGCCGCCGTGCAAAGCGCGCGCCCGAAAGTCTTTCGGCTTTCGGGCGCGCGCTTTTTCGTTTCCTTTGATTTAATTTTATCCGCATGAAAAAGAGCGAAAACCGCGTCCTCCCCCGCCGTTTTACCGCCCGCCCGAAGAACGGCGTTTATTCATCCCCGTTTTGCAGACTCTTTTTACACCAGTCCTTTGCGCCGCAGAACGGGCATCTGAGTTTCCGCGCCGTGAGCGTGTGGATGGAAAACACGTATTCTTTCGCCGAAGGGACGAATTTCTTCCCGCAGCGGCGGCATACGAAAGAACCGGCGTTGATGTCCGCAAAGACGGCGACCCCCACCCCGAGCACCGCCATCGCAAAGCCGTAAACGAGCAGGGCGATTTTCAGCCGCGGATCGAGCGGAAGAAAAGCGGAAAGCGCCACGCACACGAGCAGCACGCTGAACGCCGCGCCGCACACCGCGGCGGAAAGCGCGATCTTCCTGCGGTTGCTCCTTCTTTGCGACAGCAGTTCTTCCATGTTGCGTTCCGCCCGTTTTCTGTAATTTTCCCCTTCCAGCCGTTCGCCGCTTAAAAGTTCGTTAAGCGAAAAATCATACAGCGAACATAAATTGACGAGCACCCCCGTATCGGGCAGTCCCCTGCCGTTTTCCCACTTCGAGATCGTCTTTTCGCTCACGAACAGTTTTTTCGCCGCCTCCGCCTGCGTAAGCCGCGCGGCTTTGCGTTCCCGCGCGAGGAACGCGCCGATTTTTTTGCAGTCCATAAAAGCCCTCCTTTCCGCTTTACGGCGACATTATACCATACCGGCAGGCGGAAAGAAAAGTTTTTTCGCGGCGGAAGAACTCTACAAATTTTCCGATCGCGCCTTTTTTATTTTCTTCTTCCGGCTTGCTTTCCTTTGCGGACTGTGTTACAATACAGATACGATACATCAAAAGGAGTTTTCCATGCTGAATCTTTCCGTCATGCCGCTGGATGCGGACCGCATCGACGAACTTTGCGACGACATCGTCGCCCAACAGCGCGACGGCGTTTCCACCCACGCGATGTTTATGATGACGCTCGCCCCCGAAGGCACGCCGCCGGTGAACAAAGCCGAGTATTTTTGCAAAATTTACGACGAATTCCGTATCCGCCTCGACAAACGCGGCGCAAAATACGGCGTTTTGGCGCAATCGACGATGGGGCACGTGCTGCCGCCCAACGTCCCCCACCCGTTTCAGACCGTCGTCAGTCTCGTAGACGGCGGCGAACTGAAAAGCACCTGCTGCCCGCTGGACAAAGGCTTTCAAGAATACATCAAAGGGCAGATGCGCGTGCTGGCGCGGCACGCGCCTTCCATCGTCCTGCTCGACGACGATTTAGGGCTTTTATACCGCGCGACGCGGGGCTGCGCCTGCCCGCTGCACATGGCGGAATTCAACCGCCGCGCCGGAACGAACATGACCCGCGAAGAACTGTTCGCGCACACGCAGGGGGATTCCGAAGAAGACAGGCGCTATACGGAAATTTACGTGCAGCTGCAATCGGACGCGATGGCGCAGATCGTCGCCGCGATGCGGGAAGGGCTCGACGGGATCGATCCCTCGATCCTCGGTGCGGTTTCGGGGATCTTTACGGGAACGTTCTGCGAATTCACCGACCGCGCCGCCGCGATTTTCGCGGGCAGAAACAATCCGAAGATCGCGCGCATGAACAACGGCGTATATACCGACGGCTGCGGAAGGGGCTTCACTTCGAAAATGTACCGCGCCGCCATGCTGCGGGAATTCTTAAAAGGAAAAATCGATATTCTGCTCGCCGAAACGGATACCTGTCCGCACAACCGTTACAGCACGAGCGCGGCGATGCTGCATACGCATTTCACCGCTTCCGTCTTAGAGGGCGCGAAGGGCGCGAAACACTGGATCACGCGGCTTTGGGCGAACGAACCGCAGTCGGGAACGGCTTACCGGAAAACGCTTGCGAAATACAGCGGATTTTACGAAGCGCTCGTGAAATACGCCGCCGCGCTGAAACCCGCCGGGTGCCGCATCCCCCTCTCCCATATGCAGAATTACGGCTTTGTACAACCGTATATCAACCTAAGCCCGTGGTCTACCTGCGTACTCGAACGGATGGGGCTGCCCCTGTACTTTTCCGCGGAAGAAGGCGGCGCGGTCTTTTTGGACGACGTTTCCGCCGACACCTTCACCGACGAGGAGATCGCCGAATTTTTCAAAGGCACGCTCGTGCTCAGCGCGCATGCCGCCGCGCGGCTTTGCGAACGCGGTTTCGCACCGCTCGTCGGCGTAAAAACCGAACCGTGGAACGATAAAAAACGGGCGAGTTTCGAATGGGTCGACGGGCACAAGATCGACTGCCAGCAGGGGCTTTGCCGGCTGACGCCCGTAGCGAACGGCGTGGAAGTTCTGTCGCACGTGATCCACGCCGACGCGCTCGAAAAGATCGAGATCCTCGCCCCCGCCGTTACGGCGTTCGACAACCCGCGCGGCGGCTGCACCGTGGTGTTCTGCGGCACGCCCGACACCTATTTCAACTATATCTATGCGTTTTCCATGCTCAACGAATCGAGAAAACGGCAGTTTATCGGCATTCTGAAACGGCGGGGCGATCTGCCCGTCTATTATCCCGGGGACGCGGAAATTTACCTTCGCGCCGGCAAACTCGAAACGGGGGAATTGTTCTGCGCCGTTTTCAATCTCGGGACGGACGTTCTCGACGAGATCGAACTCGTATGCGAAAACGAAGTGCGCGCCGTTGAAAAACTCAACCCCGACGGCACGCGGTCGGCATGCGGATTTTCCGCGCGAAACGGCGCGGTTACCGTAAAAGAACCCGCGGGCGTACTGCTCCCCGTCGTGCTGTTTCTTTCTTAAAGAGGTGTTAAAAAATGGATGCTGTCATCTTCGATATGGACGGTACGATCGCCGACACCGTGCCGCTGTGCATAGAAGCGTTCCGCCGCGCGGTCCGCGATCTGATCGGAAAAACTTTCACCGACAAACAAATTACCGATACTTTCGGTCCGTCGGAGGAAGGCACGATCGCCGCTTTTGTCCCCGACCGCGTTGCGGAGGGCGTGGAACTTTATCTGCGTTATACCAAAGCCCTGCATCCCGCCATGTGCCCCGCGCCCTTTGCGCATATCCCCGAAATCATCGCCTTTTTGAAACAAACGGGCGTAAAAACCGCCCTCGTTACCGGCAAAGGCGCGCGCTCGCTGCAAATCAATCTGGAACAATTCGGCGGGCAGAACTGGTTTTCCCACATCGAAACGGGCAACCCCGAAAAGCCGGATAAACCCGCCTGCATCGAAAAAACGCTCCGCGCGCTTTCCGTAACGCCGCAAAACGCGCTTTACGCCGGCGATATGGCGAGCGACGTTCTTTCCGCCCGCGCGGCGGGCGTGCGCGCCGCGGCTGCGGCGTGGGCAAAAAGCTGCGACAGGGCGGCGCTGCAAGCCGCCCGCCCCGATTGTTATTTTGAAAGCGCCGCCGATTTTTTCGCGTTTTTGAAACGATCGGTTCCGACGCCGTAGATAAAAAAAGCGGTCCGCCGCGCCTCCCTTCGAGGCGGCGGACCGCTTTTTTGCGTCTTTTTCGTTTTACAGATCCTTGCGCATGAGATCGTCGGTCTGCACGTCGTCGCCCATGACGAAGGGATGCGCGCCGATCCGGTAAAACCCCTGCTTCCGGTAAAAGCGCAGGGCTTTTTCGTTTTTCTCCCACACGCCGAGCCAAACGTATCGTTTTTTCCGCCGCGCCGCCAGATTGACGGCGAATTGCATCAGAGCGGCGCCGATCCCCCGCCCCTGAAATTCCCGCGACACGTAAAGCCGTTCGATCTCCGGCGACGTTGCGTCGCCGATGTCGGTCTGCGCGGGCGATTCGTTCACCTTGATATATCCCGCCGGAACGACGCCGCAGTACGCGAAATAAAACGCCGAATCTTCGTTTTGCAGTTCCGCGAGAAGTTTCTCTTCCCGAAACGCCCCTTCGAGATAAGCGCGCAGATTTTCCTGCGAATTGAAGGGGGCGAAGGTTTCGCCGTACGTCTTTACCGACAGCGCGCGAAGCGCCTTTACGTCCCCGACCCCGCATTTTTTGAAAACGCAGTCCATTTTTTCCGATTTTCCCGTATTTTTCCCGCGGCGGAAATTTATTCGCCGCATTCCGCGTAGTAGCGCGCGACGTCCTCGGCGGTGCACCACCCCGTGCGCAGCAGCCATTCTTCCTGCTGCGCGCGCATGATCTTCGCCTCCTCGGCGGATACCCGCGGATAATCGCCGTAAGCGCGCTTTACTTCCTCAAGCGGCGGCATTCCGGCTTCCTTCCTGAGCCGTTCCGCCGCGGCGCGTCTTTCATGCAAAGGATCTTTCCCAAAACCTTTTCCCGATCGAGTTTTCTCATCGTCTTTCCCCTTAACTTCTTCCCTGTAAAAACCGTTTCAGCCGCTCGCTTTGTCGTCCGCGTCCC
>CALVUL010000096.1 GCA_944363555.1 uncultured Clostridia bacterium | reverse complement strand
CCCACCAGACAAAGAGCAAAAATTGTAAGATGATGAGCAGGGCGATGAGCGTGAGCCTGCCGAACAGCATTTTGAAAATCTTCTTCATACGTCCCTCTCCCGCGCGCGTGCGCGGTTATTGAAATATGATAGCACACCCGCCCCGATTTGTCAAGCGGCGTTTTTCGACGCCCTGCGGGCGTTATCCGCCATTCGCGCGGACGGCGGAGAAAACCGCTTTTACGGAAAACGCGACGATAAACGCCCAAACGGAGAAACTCGAAAGCGCGCACAGCACGAACATATTTCCCTTTATGCCGTCGCCGAAGGTCATGAGCAGCGTATATTGCAGCGTCAGCACGGAAACCGACGCGTCGACGAGATTGACGTAAGTCAGTATCTTCGCGCCGCGGTGGCGCAGTTTTTTCGCGCCGAAGTAATTCCGCGCGGAAACGGCAATTCTGTATACCGTGTACGCCGCGACGGAAATCGCCGCAATTTCGGAATAATTCACCTGTTTTTGCTGACGAACCATCAGCGCAATCGGCATGATTAGGGCGATATCGAGGAAAAGTAGCGCAATGCACTGCCACGGAAGCGTCTTTTTGCGCCGCGCCTCTTTTTCTTCGTCGGAAAGTCCGCCTTTCGCGTATTTTTTCTCGCGGAAAAGCACGTCCGCCCGCAATGCCGTCAGCAGGGCGTAATATACGGCGACGGAGACGTTCCAGACCGAACGGTACGCCGCTCCGAGAAACGCGTTATATCCCGTAAACGCCGCCGAGGCAAGCAAAGAAAGGGCGGAAGCGAAGATTATCCGATACGCCCTATCTTTGAACAGGCGCCCGCATGCAGCCGCGCACGCCTTTTTTCCTTTCAAAGCAGACCGCCTTGCAGCAAATCGTTGCCCTTTTCGAGCAGAAGAGCGAGTTTTTCTTCGTTATCGTCAATCGCTGGCATTACCTGACGCGTCTTTTTCTCTTCCAACTTTTTATAAACGGGATAATTTACGCCGCAGAGGACGATTCCGACAAGCCCCAACACGATACCGCCGATAAATGCGGGAATATTTTCGCCGTTCAGCATGACGAGGCTCATTCCTCCGCCGAGCACCAGCGCGGCGACGCACCCGAAAATCAACGCAAATATCATCGCCCCTTTCGTCTTCGCCGCGTTCAGCCGCTCGATGACGCAATACGTTTCCTCCGCCTGCCGCTCCAACCGCGTCAGTTCCTGCTTATGCGGCTGTTTCCTGTCCCGCTTGAAAGACATCGTAACGCTGTCGGCAAGCGCGGGCGTTACCCCGGTGATTTCCCAGCCGAAAGCTTCGTACATATCCGCAGTTCTCGTCTGCTCTCTCGTTTTTACCGTTTTCGACATATACTCATACGTCAAAAAATCCTTGTTTGCCATGTTTTTACTCCTTTTCGATTTTTTTCGGGAAAGCCCGTCGACTTGACTTTTCCGTGAGACAAGTGTATTATAAGATAGAAAAAACGGAAAAACAAGCAAAAAAACGGCGCGATAGACAGTTGCGCGGCTTTTGTTTTCCGATTTAAGACAAAAGGAGGATTTTGTATCGTGGAATATACGAGCGGAGATTATTCGCGCCACTACATCGTGCAGGCGCTCTTCAAACTGATGGAAACCGACGATTACACCGATATCCGCGTAACGGATATCTGCGCGAAAGCCGGCGTCGGCAGAGCGACGTTTTATCGTTACTTCCCCTCGAAAGAAGCGGTCATCAAATTCTATTTTGAAAGCAGAAATACGGAATTTAAACGAGGACAGCAATATAAACCGCGTTGCAAGGAAGATTATCTCGATATCATCGAAAACGTCGTCGACGCGCTCGAAAAAAACAAACGCGAAATTCGGCTGTTGCAAAAAGCCCACCTCGAACACCTCTACTTCGATTTTATGAACGAGGGTTTCATCGAACTGTTCAAAAACGAACTCGACCACGGCAACCTCTTTCTTGCGGCGGGTTATTCCGGCGCGATTTTTAATATTTCCATGCGATGGGTGCAATCCGATTGCAAGGAAGATAAATCGCTCGTCGTTTCCGCCATCGAACAAATTACCTTCGGCGGGCGCCGAACGCGCCCGAAAGTGAAAAAATTTTTCACCCGTGAAAGACGCTTAAATTTTCCGCAGCCGAAAAATCAAGTAATTGATTGAAAAAACCCAAAAAATTTTTTGATAAATTTTAAAAAATGTATTGCTTTTTTTTCGCTTTGTGGTATAATAACAGTAATAAAAATTTTTTTCGGAGGTAACCACCTATGAACAAAAACGAATTGATAAGGGATGTGGCGAACAACGCCGGTATTACCATCAAAGAAGCATCTGTCGCTTTTGACGCAGTGATCAAAGCGATTGCGGACGGAATGAAAAACGGGGAAAAGATCCAGATTTCGGGCTTCGGCACGTTTGAAGTGAAGGACAAGCCCGCACGCGAAGGTCTGAACCCCAAGACGGGCGAAAAGATCCACATCGCGGCGTCCAAGCTGCCGGCGTTCAAATTCGGCAAAGCGTTCAAAGACGAACTGAATGCCTGACCTTATCTATCGGAGATTTGTTTTTCCGCTGTATGCGGAACGGAAAAAAAAGGACGGATTTTATCGATCCGCCCTTTTTCTTTATTTTACAGGCGATACCGCTATTTTTAATACTGCCGTCGCTTTATAGACATAAGATTATAAACAGACGTTTTTGCTTATTTGTCTGTTTAATGTATGCGACGGCAGTCTGTTAACGATCCTTTTTGCCGAATCCGTTAAGCAGAACGGCTTGCTTTTCCGGCAGAAAAAGAAAAGCGCCGTTCTGCGTGAGCGCGCCAAAACGGGATTTTTTTAACGCCCTTTTCCCGATCCGCCCCCGAAAGAAAACAATGTGCCACACGCATCTTTCTTCGATCGGCGGCGGCGCGACAACTTTCCGAAAAGACGGACCTTCCAAGCGAGCCGACGGGAAGCGTTGTAAAAAGCCCCGCATCGCGCGAAAAGTTTTTTCGCGTTTTACGCGTTCTTGTTCGATCGCGGCAACACCTGCGGTGCGTTCCGCGGCGAAAGCAACGCCCTCCGCGGGATCCCGCGGAGGGCGTAAAGCGTAAAAGCGCGCGGCTTCTGCCGTGCGCTTTGCGCCGCCTTTCAAAGCAAGCGGTTTGCTTTTTTATTTTACGATGGTGGATACAACGCCCGATCCGACCGTTCTGCCGCCTTCGCGGATAGCGAAACGCAGACCTTCTTCCATGGCGATGGGGGTGATCAGCTTAACGTCGATCTTGACGTTGTCGCCGGGCATAACCATTTCAACGCCTTCGGGAAGGGTGATGGAACCGGTAACGTCCGTCGTTCTGAAATAGAACTGCGGGCGATAGTTGTTGAAGAACGGCGTATGACGACCGCCTTCTTCCTTGGTCAGAACGTACACCTGACCGGTGAATTCCGTGTGGGGATGCACCGAACCGGGTTTCGCAATGACCTGACCTCTTTCGATGTTCTTTCTGTCGATACCGCGGAGCAGCGCGCCGACGTTGTCGCCCGCCTGCGCCTCGTCAAGCAGTTTTCTGAACATTTCGAGACCGGTGATAACGGTGCTGAGGGGCTTTTCTTTCAGACCCACGATTTCCGCGGGATCGCCGACTTTGGCAACGCCTCTTTCCACTCTGCCCGTGGCAACCGTGCCGCGGCCGCTGATGGTGAACACGTCTTCCACGGGGAGCAGGAAGGGCTTATCCGCTTCTCTCGCCGGCGTGGGAATATAGTCGTCAACCGCATTCATCAGTTCTCTGATGCATTCGGTTTCGGGCGCGGTCTTGATCTCGTCATCGGAATGCGTCTGCGCATATTCGAGGGCTTTCAGAGCGGAACCCTTGATGATGGGGGTATCGTCCCCGGGGAAACCGTATTCCGTGAGCAGTTCGCGCACTTCCATTTCCACGAGTTCCAGAAGTTCGGGATCGTCGAGCTGATCGCACTTGTTCAGGAAAACGACGATCTTGGGAACGCCGACCTGACGGGCGAGCAGGATGTGCTCTCTGGTCTGCGGCATGGGGCCGTCCGTCGCCGCGACGACGAGGATCGCGCCGTCCATCTGCGCGGCGCCGGTGATCATGTTTTTAACATAGTCCGCGTGCCCCGGGCAGTCTACGTGCGCATAGTGGCGCTTGTCCGTCTGATATTCAACGTGAGCGGTGTTGATTGTGATCCCTCTCGCTTTTTCTTCCGGCGCCTTGTCGATCTCATCGTATCTCATTTTCTGCGCCTGACCGTTCGCCGCCATAACCATCGTGATCGCAGCGGTCAGCGTCGTCTTACCGTGGTCGACGTGGCCGATGGTGCCGATGTTGACGTGCGGTTTGCTTCTGTCGAATTTAGCCTTTGCCATTTTTGTTTCCTCCAAAAATTCTTGATAAATTTATTTTTATTTTTTTAGTTCCGAAACGCTTGTAATACTATTGTACAATGACTTTCAAAAAAAGTCAACAATAAATCGCATTTTACGCTTTTTTCCCGATAATCTTTTCGGCAACGGACTTGGGAACTTCCGCATAATGGGAAAATTGCATCGTATAGTTGCCGCGGCCCTGCGTTCTGCTGCGCAGATCGGTGGCGTAACCGAACATTTCCGAAAGGGGAATGTGCGCGTCGATGACCTTGATGCCGTTTCTGTCGTCCGTGCCCTGAATGATGCCCCTTCTCGCCGTAACGTTGCCCATCAGATCTCCGAAATAGGTATCGGGCGTGGTGATCTCCACCTTCATGATGGGTTCGAGCAGCACGCATTTCGCTTTCTGCAAGCCGTCCTTCAACGCCATGGAACCGGCGATCTTGAACGCCATTTCCGAAGAGTCTACTTCGTGGAAACTGCCGTCGTACACCGTGACTTTGAAGTCCACGACTTCGTAGCCCGCCAAAATCCCGTTTTTCGCCGCTTCCTGAATGCCCTTGTTGATCGGCTGGATATATTCCTTGGGAATGCTGCCGCCGACGGTCGCGTCCACGAATTCGTAACCCTT
Organism: uncultured Clostridia bacterium; assembly: GCA_944363555.1. Classification (GTDB taxonomy): domain Bacteria; phylum Bacillota; class Clostridia; order Christensenellales; family Borkfalkiaceae; genus UMGS775. The sequence goes on along the minus strand of CALVUL010000096.1, from coordinate 5,000 downwards.
GCCGGGTTCCTGCGGTTCGAGGTGGATCTTACAATGCCCGTACTGACCGTGGCCGCCGCTCTGGCGTTTGAACATCCCTTCGGCGTCCACCGCCTGACGGATGGTTTCCTTATAGGCGACCTGCGGCGCGCCTACGTTCGCCTCCACGCGGAACTCGCGCAGCAGCCTGTCCACGATGATCTCGAGGTGCAGCTCGCCCATACCGGCGATGATGGTCTGCCCCGTTTCCTGATCGGTATAGGTCTTGAACGTGGGGTCTTCCTCCGCGAGTTTCGCCAGCGCGATCCCCATCTTTTCCTGCCCCTGTTTGGTCTTGGGCTCGATGGCGACGCGGATAACCGGTTCGGGGAATTCCATCTGTTCGAGGATGATGGGATGGTTTTCGTCGCACAGCGTGTCGCCGGTGGTGGTTTCCTTCAGCCCGACGATGGCGCAGATGTCGCCCGCGCGGATCTCTTCGATGTCCTCGCGGTGATTCGCGTGCATCTTCAGCAGTCTGCCGATACGCTCTTTCTTGCCCTTCGTGCTGTTATACACGTAAGAACCGCTCTGCAGCACCCCCGAATAGCAACGGAAAAACGCCAGTTTGCCGACGAACGGGTCGGTGGCGATTTTGAACGCGAGACCGGAAAACGGCTCGTCGTCGGAAGTCTTTCTTTCCTCTTCTTCGCCCTTGGGGTTTACCCCTTTCACGTGGTCCACGTCCACAGGGCTGGGCAGATAATCGACGATGGCGTCGAGCAGGTTCTGCACGCCCTTGTTGCGGTAACTCGAACCGCAGAGCACGGGGGTAACCTTCATGGCGATGGTCGCCTTTCTCAGCCCCGCTTTGATCTCCTCCACGGAAAGATCGCCCTCTTCGAAGAATTTTTCCATCAGCGCGTCGTCGGCTTCCGCCGCCGCCTCCACGACGGCTTGGCGCGCCTCTTCCACGCGGTCTTTCATGTCGGCGGGAACGTCGGTAAATTCGATCTCCTTGCCGAGCTGATCCTTATAGATCTCCGCCTGACGCGTAATGACGTCCACGATGCCGACAAAAGAATCTTCCTTGCCGATGGGCAGCACGATGGGCAGGGGGTTGGTTTTAAGCCTGTCCTTCATCATCTGCACGGCGTTTTCAAAGTTGGCGCCGTTGATGTCCATTTTATTCACGTACGCGATGCGGGGAACTTTATACTTATCCGCCTGTCTCCAAACGGTTTCGCTTTGCGGTTCCACGCCGCCCTTCGCGCAGAAAGTCGCCACCGCGCCGTCCAGAACGCGCAGCGAACGCTCCACTTCCACGGTGAAGTCCACGTGCCCCGGGGTGTCGATGATGTTGATGCAGTGGCCCTTCCACTGGCAGGTGGTCGCCGCGCTGGTGATCGTGATGCCGCGCTCCTGCTCCTGCACCATCCAGTCCATCGTGGCGGAACCTTCGTGGGTTTCACCGAGTTTGTGCGTCCTGCCCGTATAGAACAGGATGCGCTCCGTCGTGGTGGTTTTACCCGCGTCGATATGCGCCATGATACCGATGTTTCTGGTAACTTCCAAACTGAATTCTCTTGGCATAAGTGCTCCTTAAAATCAGAATCTGTAATGCGCGAACGCCCTGTTTGCCTCCGCCATTCTGTGCGTATCTTCCTTCTTTTTCACGGCGGCGCCGGTATTGTTGTAGGCGTCCATCAGTTCGCCCGCGAGTTTATCGCGCATTTCGCGTTCGCTTCTTTTGCGGGTGGCGGCAACCAGCCAGCGGATCGCCAGCGTCTGCCGTCTTTCCGGACGGATCTCGATGGGGACCTGATAGTTCGCCCCGCCCACGCGGCGCGCTTTCACTTCCACCATAGGCATGATGTTGTTGATCGCCTGATTGAAAATTTCCATCGGATCCTGCCCGAGTTTTTCGCTCATCTTGGCAAAGGCGTCGTAAACGATACTCTGCGCGATGCCCTTTTTGCCGTCCAGCATCACTTGATTGATGACTTTCGTTACAACCTTGCTGTTGTATACGGGATCGGGTAAAACGTCCCTTTTGGGAATATTCCCTCTTCTTGGCATTTTCTTACTCTCCTTTAAATTTTTTTGCCTTTTGCAAGGACTTTGGGACCGTGCCCAAAAATACAGCCGTCGCTCACGGCCGGTCATCCGGCCGGCGAATCCTTCTGCTTTACAGCATACTGCCTACTTTTTTGCAGAATCCCGAATTTTGAATTCCGAAACGAAGCAGGTTTTCTTTCGATCGCGTTATCGCGTACCGAACTTATTTTTTCTTCTTTGCGCCGTATTTGCTTCTCGCCTGACCGCGTTTCGCAACGCCCGCCGTATCCAGCGCGCCGCGAATGATGTGATAACGCACGCCCGGCAGATCCCGCACCCTTCCGCCGCGGATGAGCACGGAACTGTGTTCCTGCAGGTTATGACCTTCGCCCGGAATGTACACAACGCCTTCCTGCTTGTTGGTCAAACGCACTCTCGCAATCTTTCTGAGGGCGGAGTTCGGCTTTTTGGGAGTCGTGGTCGTTACCGAAAGGCAGACGCCGCGCTTTTGCGGGCATTCTTCCATGATCGGGGTCTTCGACTTTACCGGCTTTTGCTGCCTGCCCTGTCTGATTAACTGGTTGATTGTTGGCATTTTTCTACCTCCTTGAAAGTTTCGGAATATTCAAAAAACGGTCGTCCCGTTTAAAGAAGCGTTTTTTGCGGCGTTCCCGCCGCGCCGTTTTAGCGGCATTTTTTGAGCCGCATTGATTATTTTAACAAATCTTGCGGATCAAGTCAAATACTTTTTCCGTTTTTTCGCGTTTCAGCCCCTTTTTTCAAGGGAAAACGCGGTTTTTGTTCCCGCCCGCGCCCGCGGGGCGTTTTTATTCTTGCGCGCCCTGCGGAACGACGATCTGCGGGGAAAGATTTTTATACGCGGCGATGCCCGTGCCCGCCGGAATCAGTTTGCCGATGATGACGTTTTCCTTCAAGCCCACAAGCGGGTCGATCTTATTCTTGATCGCAGCCTCTGTAAGCACCCGCGCCGTTTCCTGAAAGGACGCGGCGGAAAGGAAACTGTCCGTGGCGAGCGCCGCCTTGGTGATGCCGAGCAGCGTTCTCTTGCCCGTGGCGGGGCGCCTTCCCTCTTCCAGCGCTTTTAAGTTCTCCTCCTCAAACTTGTAAAGATCGAGTTTTTCGCCCGGCAGGATGTCGGTATCGCCCGGATCTTCCACCTGCACTTTTTTGAGCATCTGCCGCACGATGATCTCCACGTGCTTGCCGTTGATATCGACTCCCTGCGAACGGTACACCGCCTGGATCTCGCGCAGAATATAATCCTGCACGCCCTTCACGCCCTGCGTTTTCAGAATATCCTGCGGATACACCGAACCGTTGGTGAGAATGGTGCCGGGCGCGACCCTTTCGCCGTTCTTGATCGCCACGCCGTAACCGAACGCCACGGCATAATCCTTCACCGCGCCGTCGTCGCAGTTGACCACCACGTGGATCTGTTTGTCTTTTTCCTCCACCATGGCAATGCCGCTGACTTCGCACACGATCGCCGCGTGTTTCGGCCGGCGCGCCTCGAAGAGTTCCTCGACGCGCGGAAGACCCTGCGTGATGTCCCCCGTGCTGGCGATACCGCCCGTATGGAAGGTACGCATCGTCAGCTGCGTGCCCGGTTCGCCGATGGACTGCGCCGCGATGATGCCCACCGCTTCGCCCTTTTGCACCGGCAGCCCGTTGCTCATGTTCTTGCCGTAGCACTTCGCGCACACGCCGTGCTTGGATTTACAGGTGAAAATACTCCTGATCTCCACCTCCTCGATGCCGGCTTTCACGATGGCTTTCGCTTGATCTTCGGAAATCATCGTATCGTCCGCAACGATGATTTCGCCCGTTTTCGGATCGACAACGTCGCCCACGGCGAAACGCCCGATCAGCCTGTCTTCCAGACTTTCGATGATCTCGCCCTGCGATCCCTTGATCGCCGAAACCTTGATCCCCTTGGGCTTCTCGCCGAGTTCCGCGTAGCAGTCGTCCTCGCGCACGATGACTTCGTGCGATACGTCCACCAGACGGCGGGTCAGGTAACCGGAGTCCGCCGTTTTCAGCGCGGTATCCGCAAGCCCCTTCCTTCCGCCGTGGGAAGAAATGAAGTATTCCAGAACCGTCAGCCCTTCGCGGAAACACGATTTGACGGGGATTTCGATGGTCTTGCCGTTCGGGTCGGTCATCAGTCCGCGCATGCCCGCGAGCTGCTTGATCTGGTCGATGGAGCCGCGCGCGCCGGAGTCCGCCATCATCCAGATGGGGTTGAACTTGTCGAGGGACTTTTTCAAAACCTCGGTAACATCGTCCGTCGCCTTCTTCCAAATGGAAACGACCTTCTTATACCGCTCGTCGTCGGTGATGCGCCCGCGCTTATACAGTTTATCCACGCCGAGCACCTTTTCTTCCGCGTCGTGCAGGATCTCCTGCTTGGATTCGGGCATGTGCATATCGAACACGCTCGTGGTGATCGCGCCGATGGTGGAATATTTGTACCCGAGGGCTTTGATGTTGTCCAGCACCTCCGCGCACGATTTGCTCCCGTGCGTTTTAAAGCACGCGTCCACGATCTTGGAAAGCTGTTTCTTGCCGACCAGCCCCTCGATCTCGTAACGCAGATAATCTTCGTCCTTTTCCCGCTTCAAAAGCCCGATGTCCTGCGGGATCTTCTCGTTGAATATGATCTTGCCGACGGTGATCTTCGTCCTGCCCGTCAGTTTCCTGCCGTCGGGCAGCGTTACGGCCCTTCGCACATAGATCTCGTCCTGCAGTTTCACGTTGCCCGTCTGGTACGCCATGATGGCTTCTTCTTCCGAAGTATATACGGGCGGAACGTAAACCTCGCCGTCCTCGCTTTCCCTGCCGCTTTCGTCGTATCTGACGCCCTCCGCGCGCCGCACGATGGTGAGATAGTAGGATCCCAGCACCATGTCCTGCGTGGGCGACATCACCGGCTTGCCGTCGGAAAGTTTCAGAATGTTATTGGA
>CALVUL010000095.1 GCA_944363555.1 uncultured Clostridia bacterium | reverse complement strand
CAGGGCGGGCTCGGCTTTACGGCGATGCTGATCTGGCGCATCCTATGCTTTTATCTTTACATCATCCTCGGCGGGCTGATTACGCTGATCTCTTCGCGGCTGGAAAGCCGCCGGCAAAAGCGGTTGGAACAAGCGGCTTCAAGCGCGCCGCCCGACGGGGCAACGCGGGCGCAATCCGACGAAAACGCCCCCTCCCACGCGACCGCGGAGACGGCGGGCGAAACGAAAACCGAACCCGTTACGGCAAACGAAACGCCTTTGCCGGACGCGCCCCCCGAAGAAAAGACAAAATAACCCGTAAAACGCGAAAGCGCGCCGAAATCGGCGCGCTTTTATTCATGCGGCGGCCAAGACTTACGCGCCCCGCCGTTTAAAACGCAAAAAAGGCGGATAGAAACTATCCGCCCGCCGATTCGGATCAAAAGAAACGAAATCAGTTTTCTTTCTTTTCTTTCTGTTCCACAACGACCGCGCCGTCGTAATAACCGCACTTCTTGCACACCCTGTGCGGCACTTTCAGTTCGTGGCACTGCGGGCACTCCGCCAGCGTGGGCGCAGCCACCTTGAAATTGGCAAACCTTTTGTTCGTCCTCTGTTTGGACGTCTTACTCTTCTGAACAGCCATTTTTACACCTCTTTTTCCTTATTATCCGAATATTCCGCCTTGCAGCCCTCCCCGCATACGAAGGTAAGCGGCATTTCGAGGATCAGCAGATCGTCGATCGCTTTCGTTAAATCGACCTTGTCCGAACGGTAGGGATAAGCGTCCTCTTCCCCCGCCGAAGAAAATTCTTCGGCAAACGCCGCCGTATAGGTCTTTTGGGCGGGGCGCAGACAGCGCGTGCACGCGCCTTCCAGCGCGAAACGCACTTCGCCTTCCGCGAAGACCGTAACTTTGTCGACAAGCCTGAGCGTGCCGCGCACCTTTACGGGGGGCGCGATCTCCACGTCGGGAATGGAACACAGCGGCGAAACGGGAAAATATTCGAAATCGAAATCCTCTTCCGTCTTTCCCTTTTTTCTGATTTCCTTCAAATCGATGATCATTCTTTCCGTCCCGAAAGGCGTTTAAGCCTACTTATTTTATTATATAATGCGAACAATGTCAACTTTTTTCGCGCATTTTTCGCAAAACTTGCGCTTTTTACGCCTTTTCGACCAGTTCTTTCGTTTCGCGGGCGATGGAAAGTTCCTCGTTGGTCGGCACGATGAGCGCCTTCACCTTGGAATCGGGCTTGCTCAGCACGCCGATGCCCGAATGCGGATACGCCTCGTTCGCGGCGGCGTCGTATTCGATGCCCATGTATTCCATATCCTGCAGCACGAGGTTGCGGATGTACGGGGAGTGTTCGCCGATGCCGCCGGTGAACACCACGGCGTCCGCCCCGCCCAGCACGGCGGCGAAACTGCCGATATACTTTTTCACGCGGTACGCCACCATTTCCAGCGCCAGCGCCGCGCGTTCGTCGCCTTCCTTTGCCGCCGCGGTCAGATCGCGGCAGTCGCTCGAAAGCCCGCTGACGCCCAGCATCCCGCACTTTTTATTGAGGAAGCCGACGACTTCTTCCGCCTTCAGCCCCAGTTTGACGCGCATATAATCCACCGCCGCGGGATCGATGTCCCCGCTGCGCGTGCCCATCATCAGCCCTTCGAGGGGCGTGAAGCCCATGGAAGTATCCACGCACCTGCCGTCCTTCACCGCGGAAACGGAAGAGCCGTTGCCCAGATGGCAGATGATGAGGCGGCAATTTTTCGTGCCGAGGATCTTCGCCGTTTCCTGCGAAACGAATTTGTGGGACGTGCCGTGAAACCCGTATTTGCGCACCTTGTACTGCTCGTATACCTCGTAGGGGACGCCGTACATAAACGCCTTGGGGGGCATGGTGGAATGAAACGTGGTGTCGAACACCGCCACCATCGGCACGCCGGGCATGACTTCGCGGCAGCTTTTGATGCAGGCGATGTTCCCGGGCATGTGCAAAGGCCCTAAATCGACGTTTTTTTCGCAGATGCGGATGACCTCGTCGTCGATGACGACGGAATGTTTGAAATCCTCGCCGGAATGGAGCACGCGGTGCCCCACCGCGCCGATCTCCGAAACGTTGTTGAGCGCGCCCTTCTCTTTATCGAGCATGGCGCCGAGCACCAGTTCCATCGCCTCCTTATGGGTGGGCATATCCTTTTCGACGACGAGTTCCCTGCCGTCGAAGGTCTTTTGCGTGAGCACGCCGCCCTTGAAGGTGATGCGCTCGCACACGCCCTTCAGCACGACGCTTTCGTTTTCCATATCGATGAGCTGGTACTTCAAAGAAGAACTGCCCGCGTTGACAACCAAGATCTTCATCGCCGTTCACCCCGCTTCAGCAATGCTGCGCCTGCAGCGCCGTGATGGCGATCGCCGCCACGATATCCTCTACCTTGCAGCCGCGCGAAAGGTCGTTGATGGGTTTCGCAAACCCTTGGCACACCGGACCGATCGCCATATAGCCGCCGAGGCGTTCCACCAGTTTGTAGCCGATGTTGCCCGCGTCGAGATCGGGGAAGATCAGCACGTTCGCCCTGCCCGCCACGGGGGAAGAGGGCGCTTTGAGTTTCGCCACAGACTCATCGAGAGCGGCGTCGAGCTGCAATTCGCCGTCGGAAACCACGTCCGGCGCGATCTCCTTCATCTTTTCCGCGGCGAGGCGCACTTTATCCACGTCCGCATGTTTTGCACTTCCCTTGCTGGAATGGGATAAAAACGCCACCCGCGGTTCGAGTTCCGCGATGGTGCGGGCGCTGTTCGCCGAAGCGACGGCGATATACGCCAACTCTTCGGGCGTAGGGTTCTGGTTGATGCCGCAGTCGGCGAACACCAGCGCGCCGTCCGGCACGTAGCGGTTGCCGGTTTTCGGCGGCAGCATCAGAAAATAACTGGAAACGAGGGGCACGCCCGCCTGCGTTTTGACGATCTGCAGCCCGGGGCGCAGCGTGTTCGCCGTGGAATGGCATGCGCCGGAGACCAGCCCGTCGGCGTCGCCGGCTTTCAGCATCAGCACGCCGAAATAGGTGTTGTCGTAAGAAAGTTTGTCCGCTTCCTCCTCCGTCATGCCCTTGTGTTTGCGAAGTCCGTACAAAAGTTCCGCATACGCCGCCCGCTTTTCGCTCTTCGCGGGATCGACGATCTTCACGCCGGAAAGGCTTACCCCCGGGTTGTTCTTTCTGATCTCCTCCTCGCAGCCGAGCAGCACGATCTCGGCGATGCCGCGCGCCACCGCGGAGGACGCCGCCGCGACCACGCGGGGATCTTCCCCCTCCGGCAGAACGATGCGCTTGCCGAGGCGCGAGGCTTTTTCCGTAATCTCGTCCAAAATATTCGTCATATAAATTCTCCTCTTTTTTTCTTTTCCCTTTATTTTTTCGAAAATTTATGTTACAATAAGCGTATCGGAAGGGTTCGGAAAAAACCGCATCCGGCGCGGGTTTCCGCCCGCGGGAACCCGAAATATATTGTACCACACTTTGCGGAGATTGTAAACGGTTTAGGGAGATTCTTTTATGAAAAATTGCGCGTGCATCGCCGAATACAACCCGTTGCACAACGGGCATCTGAAACTGATTTCCCATATCAAAAACGAGCTGAAAGCCGAAACGCTTACGGTGATTTTGTCGGGCGATTTCTGCGAACGGGGGGAAAACGCGGTCATGGACAAATACACCCGCGCGAAACACGCCGTTTATGCGGGGGCGGATATCGTGATCGAACTGCCCGCGGTGTTTGCCGCGGCGAACGCGGAGATCTTCGCCACCGGCGCGATGAAGATCGTCAAAAGCCTCGGCTATGTCGATACCCTTTGTTTCGGCGTGGAATCGGGGGACGCGGAAACGTACAAAAAAGCCGCGGCGGCGATGCTCAACGAAACCAAGGAATTCAAGCAGATCTTAAAGCGCGAACTGGAAACGGGCGTTTCCCTTGCGCGGGCGAAGTTCAACGCCGTAAAGGAACTCAATTTACCCGAACTCGACGAAAGCCTCGTATCCTCCCCCAACAACATCCTCGCCCTCGAATACGCGAAAGCGGCGATCAAACTCGATACGGACATCGAACTCGCCCCGTATCTTCGGGAAAACATCCATAACGACGCCGCGCTGAAAAAGGGCGTAACGAGCGCGCAGAGCATCCGCCTGCAACTGGCGGCGGGGAACAAAAAAAAGCTGAAAAAAGTCGTGCCGAAATACGTTTACGACGATTTGCCGCAATATCCCCCCGATTTCCGCGTGCCCGTCGTCGCCGCGCTGATGACGGCGACGGCGAAGGAACTTGCGGAGAGCGCCGACTGCACCGAAGGGCTGGAAAACCGCATCAAGGCGCTTTTAAAAGACAACCCCGATTACGATTCCCTTTTGGAAAAGGTTTCCACGAAACGCTATACAAAGGCGCGGATAAGGCGCATCTTTCTGGCGAATTTTCTGCGCATTTCCGAGGATTTCGTGTTCAAGTGCTTAAAGAGCGATCTGTATGTCAAAGTGCTCGCCGTGCGGGAAAATTCTCCCCTGCCCGCCCTGATCAAGCGCAACGCGAAAGTTCCGCTGCTGATGCGCAAATCCGATTACCGCGCGCTGGAAAAGACCGCCCTCGAATGTTTTTTGAAAGACGCCCTCGCCAACGACCTGTATAATCTCGTTTCCCGCGGGAAACAGAACGAATATTTCACCCTCATCGTGCCCGACGCGGAAAAATAGCCCGACGCGGCGAAACGAAAAGCCCCGCCCGCCCTTTGCAAGAACTTTGCAAAGGGCGGGCGGGGCTTTCGGTCATTTTTCCTCCATGCCCTTTTCGCGGCGGCGTTCTTTGACTTTCTTTTCGTCGCCGATGTCCTTGGGGCGGTAATAGACGCGCCCGACCAGCCCGTCCGGCAGATACTGCTGTTTCACGTATCCGCCGTAATCGTGCACGTATTTATACTGCGCGGATTTTTCCTTATCTTCCTTGCTGCCGTACACGGCGTTTTTAAGATGGGGCGGAACGACGTCGTCCTTACGGTGCACGGCGTCGTCGATCGCGCTGTCCATGGCGATGATCACCGAATTGGATTTCGGCGCTTCGCACACGTAGATGACGGCGTGCGTAAGGGGGATCAGCCCTTCGGGCTTGCCCATGCGCTCGTACGCCGTCATGGCGGAAACCGCCACGACGAGGGCGTTGGAATCCGCCATGCCCACGTCCTCGCTGGAATGGGCGACGAGCCGCCGCGCGATGATCAGCGGGTCGCACCCGCCGTTGATCAAACGGTGCATGTAATAAAGCGCCGCGTCGGAATCGCTGCCCCTTAAACTCTTGCAGAACGCCGAAAGCATGTCGTAATACAGGTTCTCGTCGTAAGAAAGGGCTTTCCTTTGAATGGATTCTTCCGCGTCCTTCAGCGTAACGTGCACGGCGCCGTCCTCGCCCTTCGCCGTGGTGAGGGCGGCGAGTTCCAAAGCGTTATACGCCACCCTGAGATCCCCCGCCGCCATGGCGGCGAAGTGGCTGAACGCCGCCTCGTCCACTTCGAGGAGCATGTTGCCCAGCCCCCGCTCTTTATCCGCCGCCGCCTTTTTCAGCGCGCCGAGGATGTTTTCCTCGCTGAGCGCCTTGAATTCGAACACGCGGCAGCGGGAAACGATGGCGGGCGTCATCGCCGCGTAGGGATTTTCCGTCGTCGAGCCGATGAAGATAATATCCCCGCATTCGATGGCGGGGAGCAGGGAATCGGACTGCGCCTTGTTGAACCTGTGGCACTCGTCGAGGAGCAGATAGGTGCGCTTGCCGTACATTTTCAGATCGCTGCGCGCCCGTTCCACCGCCGCCTTTACGTCCGCAATGCCGGCGTTGACGGCGTTGAGTTTCACATAGTTGCCGCCGGTGGAATTCGCCACGATGTTGGCGAGGGTGGTCTTCCCCGTACCCGGCGGTCCCCAGAAAATGCAGCTGCCCAAGCGGTCCGTGCGGATGGCGCGGGAAAGCAGGCTCGTTTCCGAAACGATGTGCTCCTGCCCGATGAATTCCTTCAACGTGCGGGCGCGCATGCGTTCCGCCAGCGGCTGCACGGCGTTTTTATTCTGCTGAAAATTATAATCGAACAGATCCATGCTTTCAGTTTACCATATCCGCGCCGCAAAGACAAGAAAAATCTGAAATTTATTTTTCCCTGCCGGCGAGATAATCGATGCTCTCGTCAAAATAATCCGCAATGGCGACGAGATTGGAAAGCGTAGGCTCTCTCAATCCGTTTTCCCAAAAGCTGACGATGGCGCGGCTGACGCCCAGTTCCTTTGCCAGCGCGGGCTGGCTGACGCCCCGCTCTTCCCTGAGTTCCTTCAATCTTTTTCCGAAAATCGTATCCATATATCTATTTTTCTCACTTTTGTAAGAAAAATACTTGACATCTTACTAATGTAAGATATATAATGTCATTGTCTTACTATTGTAAGAAAAAGGAGAGATAAAATGGAAGAGAGAGAAAGACAGCAGAAGATCGAAACGTTTATGCGTTTCAAGGGGAAGTATTTCGGGCAGGAACACCTTGCCAACCTGCGCAATTCTTTAAAAACGGCGAGCGACGACAAACTGCGCGATCTGGAAATGGTTGAACTGAAAAACCCCTCGACGGGTTTGATTTTGTCAATCTTGCTCGGCGGTTGGGGCATCGACCGCTTTTATGCGGGGGATATCGGGCTCGGCGTCGGCAAACTGCTGACGGGCGGCGGCTGCGGCATCTGGTGGCTGGTCGATTTGTTTATGATCTCCAAGCGCATACGGGCAATTAACTTTGAAAAAATTAAGTTGTTTCTGGCGTAAAGCCGAAATTTTAAGGTTGCTGCAAATCCACGCCGCCGCATTGTTTGCGGCGGCGTTGTATTATTTTGCGCTTCTTTTGTTCGGCATTACCTGCCCGATAAAGTTTGTCACGGGGCGTCCCTGCCCGACCTGCGGCATGACGCGGGCGATTTTTGCATTGCTTTGCGGAGACGGCGCGGGCTATTTCGCCGCGAATCCCCTCGCCCTGCCCGTCCTCGCCGCCGTGTGGGCGCTGATCCACCTGAAAAACAAACCTTTAAAATCGATCGCCGTAGCCGCGCTCGCCGCAAATTTTATCTTTTATGTTTTGCGATGATCCGCCAAACGTTTTTACTTGACTTCCGGCTGTTTTCCGTGTAATATTTAAAAAAATACGGGAGAAACACAGATGAAACGAATTTTTAAGACATTTTTATCCTTTTTAATCGTCGCCCTCGCCGTGGAGGTGGGCATACTGATTATGACGAAAGTCGCCAAGTGGGACAATTTCGAACTCGGCAGACCCTTTCTCGCCGCGGTGCACGTGCATCTGATGGCGATGGGCGCGCTCTTCTTTTTGATCCAAGTCGTTTTGGAAAAGGCGTTTTCCATTTCTTCCGCAAAACTTTACAACGCCTTTTACATCGTGTTTTTAACGGGCTTTTCCATCGTGATCGCCACGATGTTCTATAAGGGCGCGGCGCAGATTTTCGGCTTTGAAATTATCCGCGGCATCACCGAGGGCGGCGCGGCCGTCGGGCACACGACGACCTTCGTTTCCCTGTTCCTCTTCGCCGCATGCCTTTACGAAAAGGCTGTGAAAAAACCGCCGGAAGACGAAAAATAAAACCAACCGTTTCCAGAATGCGGGGCGGAACGGATAATTTTCACGACACGCAAACAGGGCGCGGATTTTCAAAATCCGCGCCGTTTTATTGCCCGATAAATGACAATTTAAGAAAAATCGTTCGATCTTTGCCCGCGGCGATTTGTCGGGATAACCGCGCATCCCTCTTTCGGGCGGCTTTTACAACACGGGGTATCCCGCTTTTTCGTGCGCGGCGATCAGTTCGTCGCACATGCTTACGATCTCGTCCGTGGAGAGTTCCGCCGCCGTATGGGGGTCCGCCATGGCTGCCTGATATACCGTCTGCCGGCTGCCGGTACGCGCCGCCTCGATCGTCAGCAACTGGGGATAGATGTTGCTCGCGTTCATCGCCGCGAGCTGCAGCGGCAGTTCGCCGACGTAGGTGGGGTGTATGCCCTCGCCGTCCACCAAGCACTTGACTTCCACGCACGCCTCTTTCGGCAAATTCGGTATCTGCCCGTTGTTGATGACGTTGCCGTTGATTTCGCAGGGCACGCCCGTGGCGAGCGCCTCCATGATCCGCGAACCGTATTCCCGCGAACGGGTGTG
>CALVUL010000094.1 GCA_944363555.1 uncultured Clostridia bacterium | reverse complement strand
AGAATCAGGACAGCGCGGACGGCAATCCCCATTTGGGGATCGACGGCAGTCTGCGATGGACGATCGCGTGCCTTGCTATGAAGATGCGGCTTGATCCACTTGAAGATAAGTGCGCGGCGCGAGCGCTGCGGCAAACAACCAATTCAGAACTCTTTTCATGTTTTCTCCCTTTTTTTTTCGGAACGGCGCCGTCAGCCTTTCAGCCCGCCGAACGCCAGCCCTCCCATAATTTTATTTTTGAAAAAGATAAACGCGATCAGCGTGGGGATGCTGCCGAGCACGCACGCCGCCAGCTGCACGGGTTTGAAACTCAGCGGCAGAGTCGTGGAAAACTGCACGTCGTAAAGCGCGTACGCCACGGTGGGGTTGTAGGGCAGATAGATCATCGGCGTCTGCCAATCGCCCCAGAACCCGATCATCTGCAGCAGAAAGATGATGAAGAAGATGTTGCTCACCATCGGCAGATTGATCTGGAACATCACGCGGAACTGCGACGCGCCGTCCACCTTCGCCGCTTCGGAAAAATCATCCGGCACGCCTTTGAAGGCGGATTTGAAATAGAGGTAGTTCGCGCCCAAGAACATGAACTTCATAAAGTACATGCCGGGGAAGTTGCCGTAAAGCCCGAGCGTTCGCGCCATCTCGATTTCCGAGGGCAGCGCGCCGATGATCGGCAGGATCATCGTAACGATGACGATGCCGTCGATGACCTTGTTGAAGGCGAAATTGAATTTGGACGCCGCGTACGCCATGACGCAGGGCGCCACCGTCGCCACGAACCCGCACCCCACGAGATAGGCAAAGGAGTTGAGCAGCAGCATTTCGAGGTAAACTTCCTTCTGCCCCGCGTCGGTGAAAACGGTAACCTTCAGACTTTCGAACGCCGTAACATAGTTTTCAAGGGTAACTTCCACGGGGAACCCGAAGGAATCCACCATCCACGCGTAGGTGTTTTTCAGCGAGGACATTACCACCCAGCCGTACAGCGCCAGAAGGGAAAGCGAATAGACGAATATGAGCGCCCAAACGACCCATGTGAGGATCGACGCCGCGACGTCCGTTTCCCGTTTTCTGCGGTTGCGCTTTGCCGCGACTTCCGCGGAAGCGGCGGGGACTTGCATCTCGCCGCCGCAGGCAGATCCCTCCCCCGCAGCCTGCGCCGCGGCGGCGGAGGAAGCGTTTTCTTGCGCGTTTCGTTTAAGCCAAGCCATATTTTTTCTTCCTCCTTTCTTGGAATTTCGGGTTATCCTCGTTGGGATCGTACTTTTCAAACAGATATTTCAGCACGAACACGACGGGCGCGGCGACGAGGGTCAGAATCAGACCGCTCGTGGCGGCGAACGGATAGTTCGACGGCGACGACGTGGAGCCGACGACCTGCGTGAACAGGTAGTACTGAATGGTGGTCATCTGCCCCGAGGGCGGCTGCGCGCCGAAAAACGCGTAGATCGGGGGGCCGCCGGTGAAGATGGTAACCACGCCGGTATACAGCCCGATGGTGATGACGGGGTAAACGACGGGGAACACGATATGTACGAGTTCCTGCAAAAAGTTCACGCCGTCCAGACGGGAGGCTTCCAGAAGTTCCACGCTGGTGCGGCTCATGACGCCCGTCGTCATGATGAGCGACCCGCCGAGCGCCGTCCATAAACTGTAAAAGACCAGCACGCCGTAAGCCGTTTCCGGCAGGTTGAACATCGATCCCTGATACCCCAGCAGACCGGAAAGACCGACTTCCACAAGATACTTATATCCCAAAACCGTCGCCATGCCGGAAACGATGTTGGGCAGATACAGCACCACGCGGAAATATCCCGCAAGGGGCAGTTTTTTATAGATAAAGAAGGAAGTCAGCACCGAAAGCGGGGTGATGATCACGAGTTGCAGCACATAAAAAACCAGCGAATTTTTCCACGCTATGCCGAGTTCCTCCCCATGGAGAAACTTGTTGAACACGCTGGAGAAATTTTCGGCAAAATACTGCCAGCCGAACACATAGGAAGTGGTATCCTGATCGTAAGTCTGAAAGGCGAACAGCACCGAACGCAGGTTTACGCAGACGTACATCAGGATAAACTGGATCATCGGCAGCGCGATGAGCGCCAGATAGAAATAAAATTCTCTCCTGCGCGCGCTGTTGTTGAAGATCGTCCTTCTCTGCAGCGGTCTGCCGGACGGCGATAGAAGTTGTTTCATGTTCTTCTTCCTTTTCCGTTGATTTCAATGATAAAAAAGGGTTGTGGACCCCGCGCCTTTCACGGCGCGGAGCCCGCCCCCCGTATTCGTTTTTTCAGCCGAGCAGGCCGGACGCGTTTACGTCATTCATCCATCTGCTTTCCGATACCGCCATGCCGTCGAGCCACCCGTCCACCGTGTGCGTGCCTACGTTGAAGGCGCTGGCGGGATCGATGGGCCCGTCGTTGCCGAGATCGCAGGCGAACATCCGCATATACCCCATATACTTCACGCCGGAGGACGTGCGGTAAAATTCGTTGAGCGGGATCTCGTCGAAGACCACGCGGGAAGAAGCGTAATATTCCTGCAATTCCCTGCCGTAGGGCGTCATGAGCGCAAGATCTTCATCCGCCATCTCGTAAACGTACGGCCTGCCCGTGTTGGCGAGCCCCGTAGCCTTGGAGAGCATCTCGTCGGTGTGGAGGAACTGCAGGAACAGCAGCGCGCCCTCCTTGACGTCGGAATTGTTGTTCACGTAGATCATCGAACGGCCGGAAACGCAGGCGACGGTGTTTTCCGTATACTGCTGGTCGTTGCCGATCGGCAGCGGCATCACGCCGAATTCGCGCGTGCCGTAAGCGTATTTCTCGTCATAGCGCGTCGCCATTTCGTCGAAGATGTTTTCCGATTCCTTTTCCCACCAAGCGCCGTCCACCAGCATGGCGACGGGGTTGCCCTTGGTGTTTTCGCGGCTGTAGAGGAATTCGTTCTGCGCCGCGGAGTTATCCTGAATGGAGTTGAAGGTGTTGTCGGAAATATAGCCGCCGTCCCTGCCCCTGATCACGTCGTAGGCGAATTGCAGGGCGTATCTTTTGCCCGCCTGCCCGTCGCGCAGCAGATAGCCGTTTTCAAGATCGATCGGGCCGCAGTCCGAATCGGTGCCGGAAAGGGTGTAGTTCAGCATGATATCGTTATACCCTTCGTATTTTGCGGTGAGATTGAGGAGCAGCGAAACGAAATAATAGTTCGCGCCGCCCGCCCATGTAAAGGGAATCACGCCCACTTCGATCATCCTGTCCATCATGGCGAAGAAATCGTCGTACGTTACAGGAAGACCGTCGTCGTACGTGTCTTCTTCCCCGTCCTGACCGAGGGATTTTTTCAGCCCGTCGGAGCCGTCGCCCTTCGTCCACCACATTTCCTGATCGATGCCGCCTTCCGTAACGCCGTAAAGTTCGCTCATATAGAGGGCTTTATCGGTGAAAAGTTCCTTATCGTAAATGATCTGGTAACTCGACTGGTACCACGGCAGCGCGTACATCGCATCGGAATCCGCGGCTTTATAATAATCCTTCAAAAACGGAGAGATTTTGTCGTAAACGCTTTCCGTTTCGCCGAATTCCGTAAGGGGTTCGGTCATCGCCTCGCCGATGTCGGCGATCTTGCCGCTGTTGATGAACTGGCGGTACAACTCGTCCGCGACGTAGTCAAGAAAGAAAATATCCTGATTGTACGACGCGAAATTGTCGTAGATCATCTGCCCGTCGAACTGCTGTTTGCTGACGTTCACGATGACCTGATACTGCGAATATTTCGCCTCAAAAGCCGCGTCGGCGGCGTCAAGCCAGTCTCTGCCCAGACCGCCGTTGTACAGCGCAACGTAGATCTGCGTTCTGTTGGGGTCGATTTCCTCACCCTGCGGGTCGCGCTTGCAGCCGACAAAAGCGGTGCATGCCACGACGGCGGCGAGAAACGCGCACAGTAACTTTTTCATAACGTTTTATCCTCCTCAATCGGAAAGCGCGGGGCTTTCCGTTTTTTGTTTTTTCTGCCGATAAGCCGCTCTTTGTCGTATGTTGACGGCGATTCAGCCGACGGCGGCGAAGGGATCGTCGATCACGATGCAGCCTTCGCAGCAGTCGCGCAGACCGCTGTACAGCGAAACCTTTCCTTTCTCCGCGGGGACGACGCCGGAAGTAAAGGCGCAGTCGCACAGCGTGGGCAGTTTGCTGGGGGTATCGGGATAGCAGTCCGTCGTCCCGATCACGCGCTTTTCCAGCACCTTGCGCTTTTCGAAATCCACGATATACATCATATTGATATATACGGGATATTCCACGCCGTCGCGGTAATCGTTATAGCACTGATGCCCGATCGCGCCGACGAGTTCGCCCTTCAGATAGAACGCCTGATTCATGCCGCCCCATTCGTCCTCGCCGAACATGCCGTGGATGTATTCCGCGTTTTCGATGCGTTCGGGGGTGAGCTGCTCGATGCTGTCGATCACCGTGACCCCCACGATGGAGCCGCTGCCGTATTTTTTGCGGATCTCCTCGTTGCGGGGGCGGGAAAACACGCCGATCCTGCCGTCGGGAATCTCGAACAGGCGTATATCCTTCATATCGCTCGGCCCCGTGCTGAACAGCCGCAGGGAGAACGGACTTTTTCCCTTGTAGAAATACGTGGAATAATCGGCGATCTTGCCGCTCACGAACACCACGTGCGTCCCGCCGACGATCAGTTCGCCGCCGATCACCGACACGAAGGGATCTTCGATGGGCAGCGCGTCGAAATTTTCGACTTTGTTCCATACGCCGCTCTCCCGATCGTAACGGAAGAGATAGGTAACGGAATTCGCCCATTCGGTGCGCCTTTCCACCCTGCCGAAGATGTAGCGATCGCCTTCATGGTCGAAGGGGATCGAACAATTGTAAACGTCCCTGCCGTTCACGCCGGCAAATTTAAGGACTTCGCTCTTATAGATCTTTTTATCCGATTCAAACTTTTCTCGCCTTTCTTTGATTGGCTCCATCTTTGTACTGCCTCCTGTATACAATAGTATCGCATAAAAAAAGGCGCTTTTCTTGTTTACTTATAACATAAACTTGCAATTTTATAACATCATTTACCGCAAAAACCATGTTATATTATAGCAAATTTGTTCGATTCTTTTTCTTTCGCGCACGCCGTTTCGCAAGCAAATCATTATAAAAAACCGCACTTTCCGTTTTTCGTTTTTCCGAAAAAATTTCAGCGATTTTTCCGCTTTCCCTTCTTAGTATCCGCAAAATAAAATTTTTTGTGCGCGCGGAAAACGGATCGGGGGGAAAATCCCCGTTTGCCGGCAGTTTCTCCCCCGTTCCGCACCGCGCCGCGCCGTCCGCCGCCGATTTGCCGGTAAAAAGCGGCGTTCCGACAAGCGTTTATCCTTTATACCAGGCGCTTTTTCCC
>CALVUL010000093.1 GCA_944363555.1 uncultured Clostridia bacterium | reverse complement strand
TTTTTCAAAAAAGTTGCATTTTCTTTGCCGATCTGCTATAATCGGTTTAAGATCGTTTTCAAGGTTTTTTGCGCCTTTTTACAATTTCATTATAATGAAGAGCAGGCGCGAAGTCAATACGACTTTGCAATGGAATACTTCCATAAATTGCCCTTTTCAGAGGAGGAAACGCGCCGTGAGAACCGTCAACGCAAGTTACGAATTGACCCGTGACGGGGAAAAAAAGATCTATATCGAACGCTCTCCCTACTTCGTGGCGATGCCGCATTTTCACCAGCAGATAGAACTCCTTTACGTTCTTGAAGGCAGCGTTCGGGTAACCGTGAACGACCAAAGCGCCGTTCTGCACGCGGATAACATCGTCGTATCCAACAGTTACGACATCCATTCGTATGTGCGCAGCAACTGCATGTGCCTGCTCTTTATCATCCCGCAGAATTTCCTCAATTTCTTTTACGCCTATATGGAAGGAAAAAAGTTCCGTACGAATTTTATCACCGACCACGAAAAGGCGAAGCGCATTTACACCCTCTGCGAAACGGTGGAACTCTTGCAGAATACGGCGAACAGCCTTACGATCACGGGGCTCGTGAACGCCATACTCGGGCTGATCACGGACGCCGTGCAGGTGGTAAAACAGACGAAAATGCCCGGCGAATACAACATCGTGCGGGATATTCTGATGATCGTGGAACAGGAATACTCCCAAAAACTTTCCGCCGAAGAAGTCGCCGCCCGCCTAGGATACGGCAAATATTACTTCTCGCGCCTGTTCAACAAGTATTTTCACTGCAATTTCCATACCTATGTGAACAGGCTGCGGATCAGGCAGTTCGTTCAGGCGGCGGAGGCGACGGATAAGCCCAACATCCTGACTTTATCCTACAGCGTGGGGTTTACCAGCCCGCAGACTTTTTACCGCGCCTTTTACGAAGTATACGGCACCACGCCGCAAAAATATCTGAATCAAAAACAATGATTTTTGCATAATTTTTCATCACACGAACCTCTGCGCGGCAGGCCGATTCTTCGGCGCGCTTGCGTGCGGCCGGAAACGATCTGGGCTGTGCCGAAAATGAAAAACCACGTGCTTGGCACGTGGTTTTTCGTTCTTATACCGTTTTCGTTTCCCGTTATATCGCGCTTTCCCTTTGAAAGCGGGTTTCTTTGTCGTTTATTCTTCGTATCCGCGAGGATTTTTCTTCTGCCAGTTCCAGCTGTCGCGGCACATATCGTCGAGATTTTTTTCCGCCTTGAAGCCGAGCAGTTCGTAAGCGTAGGAAGGATCGGCGTAGCACACGGCGATGTCCCCCGGGCGGCGCGGCGCGATCTCGTAGGGAATATCGCGGCCAACCGCTTTGGAAAACGCCTTGACCATATCGAGCACGCTGTAACCCACCCCCGTGCCGATGTTGGCGATGATCAGCCCCGGATTCTGTTCCAGTTTTTTGATGGCGAGCACGTGCGCCCGCGCGAGGTCGACCACGTGGATGTAGTCGCGCACGCCGGTGCCGTCCGGCGTGTCGTAATCGTTGCCGAACACGCGCAGTTTCGGCAATTCCCCGATGGCGACCTTGGCGATATACGGCACGAGGTTGTTGGGGATGCCCCTCGGATCCTCCCCGATCAGCCCCGATTCATGCGCGCCGACGGGATTGAAATACCTTAAAACGGCGATGTTGAAACTCGGATCCGCTTTATACAGGTCTTTCAGGAAATATTCGATGAAGAGTTTGCTGCTGCCGTAGGGATTGGTGGTGCCGCCCGTTTTGGCGCTTTCCTTGATGGGCACGGTTTCGGGATCGCCGTAAACGGTGGCGGAAGAACTGAAAACGATGTTCTTCACGCCGAAATCGCGCATCACAAAGAGAAGATTGAGCATGCCCGTGAGGTTGTTGTTGTAGTATTCGAGGGGTTTCGCCACCGATTCCCCCACCGCCTTGAAGCCGGCGAAGTTGATGACCGATCCGAACTTGTAGTCGGTGAAGATCTTTACGAGCGCGTCCTTATCGAGCAGATCCGCCTTGACGAAAACGATGTTCTTGCCGGTGATCTTTTCCACGCGTTTCACCGCCTCCAACTTGCTGTTGGAAAGGTTATCCACGACGATGGGATCGTAGCCGCTCTTGATGAGTTCGATGAGGGTGTGCGAGCCGATATACCCCGCGCCGCCCGTTACGAGAATGTTTTTGTTCATGTTTATTTTACCTCCGTTATATCGAGACGGGCAAGGAAACGCCTGAAACCCTTCATGCCCTTTTCGTCCTTTTTGAATACCGCCGTGTTGTCGAGAATATCTTTGCACGTTTTATTGACGTAATCGATCACCGCCGCGTGCGCCTCTTCATACGTTTTTCCTTTGAACGAGGCTTTGAGTTTTTTGATCATGTCGCGGTGCACGTAAAGATAATTTTCGCTGTCGTTGAGCGCCGCTTCGTCATATTTTTCCTTGCCGCAAAGAATTTCCGCGATCATGGAAAGCTGTTTTTTCAGCCTGCCCGGCAGGATGAACAGCCCCATCGCCTCGATGAGCCCGATGCCCTCCTTTTTGATGTTATGGTGTTCGGGATGGGCGTGAAAGATGCCGTCGGGATATTCTTCGCTGGTGCGGTTGTTGCGCAGGATCAGATCGACGGAATACTCTTCCCCGATTTTGCGCACGATGGGCGAAGAGGCGTTGTGCGGCGTATCGCCGGTTCTTGCGACGATGTCGTTTTCCTCGTCGGAATAATCCTTCCACGCCTCCACGATCTCGCCGGCGAGCGCCACCGCCTGCGCGCGGTTTGCCGACTGCACGCGCACCACGCTGTTGTACCAATCCACGATGCCGACCTTTACATCCGGATATTTCGCGCTCTTCATCTTTACGGCGATATGCGATTTATGCATGGGCATGATATGCCCGCCGCCCTGAAAATGTTCGTGATTCAGGATCGACCCCCCCACGATGGGGAGCGACGCGTTGGAACCGATCATATAGTTGGGGAACACGTCCACGAAATCCGCCAGTTTTTCCACCGTTTTCGCGTTGACGTTCATGGGGACGTGCTGCCGCGAGATAGCGATGCAGTGCTCGTCGTAATACGCGTAAGGGGAATACTGCACGAACCATTCCTCCCCCGCGAGATCGAGGGTGATCGTGCGGATGTTTTCCCTTGCAGGGTGGGAAAGACTGCCTTCAAACCCCTCGTTTTCCTTGCAGAGCAGGCACTTGGGATATTTGGGTTTTTCCGCCTTCTTCACCAGCAGTTTGGCGATCTCTTTATTGTCCTTTTCCGGCTTGGAAAGGTTGATGGTGATTTCCAGAATGTTGTCGCCGTCCTTGTATTCCCATTTAAGATTCCTGTCGACGGCGGTCTTCTGAATGTAGTTGTTTTTGATGCAGAGATCGTAAAAATACGCGCAAGCCGCCTTTATTCCCTCCTCCTTGCGCAGGCGGAAAAACGCCTCGTTGACTTCCGACGGCTTTGGGGTCAAAATGCCCATGATGTAGGTGGAATAAAGGTTTTCCTCCCCCTCTTCGCACAGATGGTTTTCCAAGGCGTAACGCTCGGTTTCGGCGACGAGTTCGTCGGGAACGCGCATCGTTTTCACGGCGGAAACATCCGCGCCCTCCATAGGCTCTTTGCAGCCGAATTCCCGCAGCAGCAGATTGCGCGTGTACACGACGTCGAGTTTTTTCAGATGCAGAAATTCCTCCGCGTAAGCGATCAGTTTTTCCACAAGGTACTTACCGTCCATCTTCCTTCTTCTCCCTTTTAGAAAAATATTCGTAAAACCTGCATTCCTTTTCGGAATTATACAGTTTTCTCGTCTTATCCGCCTTCCTGCCGAAGGCTTTTTCAAACGCCGCGTCCCGCGAAATGGCGAAGAGCGACCAGTTGTCGAGTTTTTTATAAACGCCGCCCAGCGTTCCGATCAGTTCGCGGGCGCGCTTTTCGTCAAGCACCTTTTCGCCGTAGGGCGGATTGGTTACGATGACGCCGTTTTTCGCTTCGGAAGAAAATTCCGCCGCGTCGGCGGTTTTGAAACGGATATACCGTTCCACGCCGGCGCGCCGCGCGTGCCGCCGCGCGAGTTCCACCGCACCCCCGTCGATATCGGCGGCGAAGATCTCCGCCGTCCTTTCCCGCCGCTCGCGCGCCTTCGCTTCCTCTTTCGCCGAGGAAAGATACCTTTCCGGATAAAACGGGAAGTTTTCGAAATCGAAACGCCTATTCAGCCCCGGGGCGATGTCGTGCGCCAGCAACGCCGCTTCGATCGCCAGCGTGCCCGAACCGCAGAAGGGATCGGCAAAAGGGCGGGCGTAATAATAATCGCTCAGGAGAATCATCGCCGCGGCGAGGTTTTCCCGTATCGGCGCAGCGCCCACCCTGTCGCGGTAGCCGCGTTTATGCAGCCCCGTTCCGGTGGTGTCGAGAAAGATCTCCGCCCGATCCGATTCGATGCGGAACACCGCGCGCACGGGCGAGCCCGTTTCCGGCAGAAAGGCGAGGCGGCGTTTCGCCTTCATCCGTTCGGCGATCGCCTTTTTCGCCACGCTCTGTAAAGCGGAAAGGGCGAACAGGCGGCTGTTGCGGCTCTTTCCGTCCACCGTAACGCGCGCCGTATCCGCAAGGTAATCTTCCCAAGCAACGGCGTACACGCCGTCGAAAAAAGCGTCGAACGTTTCGGCGGGAAAGGACGCCAGCGATAAATACACCCGATCCGCCGCGCGCAGAAACACGTTGAGCCGCGCGATGTCCTCCCACGCGGCGTCGAAGGCGATGAGCCCCCGCACCGCCGCCGTTTCGCCGAATCCGAGGCGTTTCAACTCCCCTTTGACGACGCTTTCCACGCCCGACGCGGCGCTTACCGCAAGTTTGACTTTCTCTTCCATAAACGCCGCGCCCCCGCCGGTGGTTTCCGATACAATTATATAACACATTCGCGCATTTAGCAAGCAAAAATTTTAAGTATGCGAACGCGATTTTTGCACAAAAGGACAATTAAAAAACGCGGACGGACGGCCGATCGGTCCGCGCAAAAAAATCGCCCCCGACAAAATCGGGGGCTTTCGTGTTTTCTTTATTCGACGAACAAGCCGTTTTCGTCCGCATCGACTTTCACTTCCGAATGCGGGGCGTATTCGTTGGCGATGATGTGTCTGGCAATGAGCGTTTCCACGTTGTGCTGGATGAACCGTTTGAGGGGGCGGGCGCCGTACACGGGGTCGTAGCCGTTCTCCACGATATAACGTTTCGCCGCCTCGGTTACGTTGAGTTTCAGCTGTTTATCCGCCAGCCGCTTGTCGAGCGAGGCGAGCATCAGATCGACGATCTTGCCGATCTCCTCCTTCGCAAGGGGTTTATAGAACACGATCTCGTCCAGCCGGTTTAAAAATTCCGGACGGAAATGCGCTTTGAGCAGTTTGTTGACCTCTTCCTTCGCGCTTTCGGAGATCTCTCCGTCCTTGCCGATGCCCTCCAAAATGATGTTCGAGCCGAGGTTGGAAGTCAGAATGATGATGGTATTCTTGAAATCCACCGTCCTTCCCTGCGAATCGGTGATCCGCCCGTCGTCGAGCACTTGCAGGAGGATGTTGAACACGTCCGGATGCGCCTTTTCGATCTCGTCGAAGAGCACCACGGAATAAGGCTTTCTCCTGACCGCTTCGGTGAGCTGACCGCCGTCCTCGAACCCCACGTATCCCGGGGGCGCGCCGATGAGCCGCGACACGGCGAATTTTTCCATATACTCGCTCATGTCGATGCGCACCATGTTCTTTTCGTCGTCGAAAAGACATTCGGCGAGCGTTTTCGCAAGTTCGGTTTTCCCCACGCCCGTGGGGCCGAGAAACAGGAAAGAACCGATGGGTCTGTTGGGATCGGCGATGCCCGCGCGCGAACGCATGATCGCCTCCGAAACGCGCTCCACCGCCTCGTCCTGCCCGACGACGCGCTTATGCAGAATATCGTCGAGATGCAGCAGTTTTTCCCGCTCGCCTTCCATCAGTTTTGCGACGGGGATCCCCGTCCAGCGGCAGATGATCTTGGCGATCTCTTCGTCGGTAACGCGGTCTTTGAGCAGTTCGCCCTTGTCCCCCGTCGCCTTCTCGCGTTCTTCGAGTTCTTTCCTGAGTTGGGGGATCCTGCCGTATTTCAGTTCCCCCGCTTTCGTCAGATCGTAGGCGCGCTCCGCCTTTTCGAGTTCGGCGTTCGCCTCGTTCAGTTCCTCGCGCAGTTTCTGCACCCTGCCGATGCCTTCCTTTTTTTTTTGTTTTTTGGCGACCATTTCCTTATACTGCGCGGAAAGTTCCTCTTTTTCCTTCTGCACGTCCTTTAAGTGGGCGGCGGAAAGTTCGTCGGTTTCCTTTTTGAGCGCCGCCTCTTCGATCTCCAGCTGCATGACTTTGCGGCGGATGTCGTCGATCTCGCTCGGCATGGAATCGATGTCGGTCTTGATCATCGCGCACGCCTCGTCGATCAGATCGATGGCTTTATCGGGCAGAAAACGGTCGGTAATGTACCTGTCGGAAAGCGTGGCGGCGGCGATGATCGCCGAATCGCCGATCTTTACGCCGTGGAACACTTCGTAGCGCTCTTTCAGCCCGCGGAGAATGGATATGGTGTCCTCCACCGTGGGTTCGTTGACGGTAACCGGCTGGAACCGCCGTTCCAGCGCGGGGTCTTTTTCGATGTATTTACGGTATTCGTCCAGCGTGGTGGCGCCGATGCAGTGCAGTTCGCCGCGCGCCAGCATGGGTTTTAAAAGATTGCCCGCGTCCATCGCGCCGTCGCTCTTGCCCGCGCCGACGATCGTGTGCAGTTCGTCGATAAAGAGGATGATCTTCCCCTCGCTCTTCTTGACCTCTTCCAGCACGGCTTTGAGCCGCTCTTCGAACTCGCCGCGGTATTTCGCGCCGGCGATCAGCGCGCCCATGTCGAGGGAAAAGAGTTTTCTGTCTTTGAGCGACTGCGGCACATCCCCCTTCATGATGCGGATGGCAAGCCCCTCCGCGATCGCCGTTTTGCCGACGCCCGCCTCGCCGATGAGCACGGGGTTGTTCTTCGTCTTTCTCGACAGAATGCGGATGACGTTCCTGATCTCGCCGTCCCGCCCGATGACGGGATCGAGTTTATGCGAACGGGCGCGCTCCACCAGATCCGAACCGTATTTGTTGAGCACGTCGTACGTATCTTCCGGATTGTCGTTCGTCACGCGCACGTTGCCGCGCACTTCCATGAGAACTTTCAAAAAAGCGTCCTTTTTTATACCGAATTCTTCCAAGATCTTCCCGACCGCGGCGGAAGGATGTTCCAAAATGCCGAGGAAAAGATGTTCCACGGAAATATATTCGTCCCGCATATCCTTCGCGGTCTTTTCCGCCGCGGCGAGGGCGCGGTTCATTTCGGAGGACATATACACGCTGCCGCCGCTTGTTTTCGGCAGTTTCCCTACCGCCGCCGTCGCGGCGCCGTGCACTTCCTGCGCGTTGACGCCGATCCTCCCCAGAAGATCGTCGATGAGCCCGCCGCCGCCCGTCAGCGCGGCAAGCAGATGTTCCGCCGTAAATTCCGGATTCCCGCCGGACGCGGCGAGGCTTTGCGCCCCGTTGAGCGCTTCCAGCGCTTTTTGCGTGAATTGATTGGTATTCATAATTTACACCTCCCCTATACGAAAATTCATTAAATGGCGGGGCGCATATAAAACGCCCGCCGGAAAGCATATTCGAGATCCTTCGCGGAAAAGCCGCCGCTCTCCAGATCGGTGAAATACTCGTTTATGAGCGCGTCGAACACGTCGATGTAATGCGCGATCGCCTGCGCGAGATCGGCGCTGTCGAGGTCCGCGGAAGGGCGCAGCAGCACGCGGCGCATCCTGCCGTCGGAAATTTCCCGCGGAATATCCGCCGATACGTAGCGTTCCTCCATCAGCCCCCAAAGGCGGTAAAATTCCTCGATGGCGTTCTTCACATAGCCGTTCCCCGTGCGGGAAGAGATCTTCACTTCTCCCAGATAACCGCCGTTTTCGGGATAGATCTCGACGGCGTATTTCATCTTCGGGCGGTAGCGGCAGGCAATCGAACCGGTTACCGTAGCCATGCCGGAGGAAGCATTGAAAAAATGCAGGTTCCCGTGTTCTTTGAGCAAATTTTCCACGGCGGAAAACAAGTTTTCGATGCGCTGCTCCGCCGTTTCGTACCCCACGGATTCCGCGAGGACGCGGTTCACGTAATTGGACCGGCTCATCCCCGCGCGGTGCGCCGCGGCGTCTACGAGGCGGATAACGTTCTCGTCGAGCGCGAGGGAATAAACTGCCTTTGCCATGATATGCCTCCCTTGCTTTTTCTATAAATATTGTAGCACGTTTTAATAATTTGTCAAGCATTTTATATAATTTTCTTTACAAATTTTTGAAACGGATTTTTCTCTCCGTCCGCCTTTCCGATTTTGTTGACAACCGCAGCCGATTGATATATAATGAATATATTCGCATAGGTAATCGGCTGCGCTCCGCCCTTCGGCGGAGTTCTGCGCGCCGCACGGCGCGAACGAGTTTTTATGAGGAAGATCGACGCGGACGTAATCAAAAATTCAAAACCCTTCAACAAGCCGGATTTGATTGTCTATTTGCTCGCCGCAGTATTGATCTTCGCTCTTTTTTTATGCTGTAAACCCCGCGCGGAGGGGCAGATCGGGAAAATGAGCATTTCCCGCAGCGGGGAAACGATCTTTTCCTACGATTTCACCAGCGGGGCGATGTATGCCGATAAAGAACAGGTTTCCGTTTCGGAAAGCGGAAACACTCTCCTCGTTACCGTATACACCGGCGAAAACGGTTACAACGCGGTGCAGATCGACAAGGCGGCGCGCTCGTTTTTCGTAAAAGACGCCAACTGTTCCGCGCGCAAAGACTGCGTGCATTCCCCCGACGTGACGAAGGGCGGGCAGAGCGCGGTCTGCGTGCCGCACGAACTCGTGTTCGCGGCGGAGGGCGGCTCGCCCGACCGCCCCGTCGTGGGTTAGGAGGGCGTTATGGGAAGATCAAGCGCAAAAAAAATCGCGTCGCTCGCCCTTTTGTGCGCCCTCGCGCTGCTCGCGTATATGCTGGAAGGGCTCTTTCCCCCGCTGTTTTTCCCGGGAGCGAAACTGGGGCTCGCCAACGTGTTCACCCTGCTCGCCCTCGTGATGTTCGGTCCCGCGGAGGCAGGCGTTACCGTGCTGGCGAAATGCCTGCTCGGCGCGGTGTTCGGGGGAAATTTTTCCGCGCTGCTGTATTCGCTGCCGGCGTCCTTCGCCGCCCTCGCCGCGGAAGCGCTGCTTTACAGACTGTTCTTTCCGAAAATTACCGTCGTTTCCGTAAGCGTCGCCGCGGCAGTCGTGCACGCCGCCGTGCAGAACCTCGTTTTCGCCCTCGTTACGGGAATGAAGGAAACGCTTATCTATCTGCCCTATCTCGCCGCAATCGGCGCGGCGGCGGGCGTGGCGGTTGGGTTCGCCGTGTATCTCGCGGTGAAAACCCTGCCGAAAAATCTTTTCGACAACCGGCGGCAATGACCGCTTCGCAATAATCTTTCAGGAGGATCATCTTTTGATTATCAAAGGCAAAAAATACCGCTACGGCATTCACGTGAAGGACCGCAAGGAACTTTGCCGTGAAAAGCCGATCGAAACGATGCCCGCGCCCGAGATCGTGAAGATCAGCGTTTCCCAGCACATCGGCGCGCCGGCGATCCCCGTGGTGAACGCGGGCGACGCCGTCGTAAAGGGGCAGCTGATCGCCGAAGCGAGCGGCGCGGTGAGCGCCAACGTGTATTCCGGCGTGTGCGGCACGGTAACGGGCATCGAGGAAATCGTCAACCCCATGGGGCTGAAACAGAAATACATCGTCATCAAAAACGATTTCCGCACCGACGAAGTGTTTCTGCCGAACATGGAGAGTTTCGACGATAAATCGATCATCGAGCGCGTGCGGCAGGCGGGCATCGTAGGGCTCGGCGGCGCGGGGTTCCCCACGGCGGTCAAACTGACGCCGAAAAACCGCCTCGACACCCTCGTGGTCAACGGCGCGGAATGCGAACCGTATCTCAACTGCGATTACAGGCTGATGCTCGAACACCCCGACGAAATCGTCAAGGGGATCAATTATCTTGCCGCGGCGCTCAACGTAAAAAACGTCGTGGTGGGCATCGAAAAAAACAAGCCGGAGGCGGTGCGGGCGTTTTCCGAACGCGGCATGAAGGTGGTCGAACTGCAAAAGCAGTATCCGATGGGCAGCGAAAAACAACTGATCTACTGCTGCACCGGCAGAAAAGTGCCCGTCGGCAAAATGCCTTTCGACGTGGGCGTATGCGTGCAGAACATCAAGACGCTTTACGCCGCCTACGAGGCGGTGGAACGCAATAAACCGCTGACGGAGATCGTGATGACGGTGAGCGGCGACGGCATCGCCGAGGCGAAAAACCTGAAAGTTACCATCGGCACGCCCTTTGCCGACATCGCCGCGTTCTGCGGCGGGGAAAAGGAAGGCGTGGTCAAATACGTGGCGGGCGGACCCATGATGGGCAAAAACCTCGTCGATCTGAACCAATACGCCCGCAAGACCGATTCGGGGCTGCTGTTCCTGACGCAAAAGGAAGCCTGCCTTGACGAACCCACGAACTGCATCAACTGCGGAAAATGCGCCAAAAACTGCCCCATGCGGCTGATGCCGATGTACATCGAACTGTTCACGCTTGCCGGCGATTATCAAAAGGCGGCGAAATACGGCGCGGCGAACTGCATCGAATGCGGTTCCTGCGCCTACAACTGCCCCGCGAAACGCCCGCTCGTGCAGAGCATCGCGTTCTGCAAAGCCAAATTGAAAGAAAAAAAGTAGGAGTTTTTATATGACGGACGAACTCAGATTTTACTCCAATTCCCCCCACGCGAAGGGAAACAACAGCACGCGCAAAATCATGCTGAACGTGTGTCTGGCGCTCCTTCCCGCGTGCGTTACGGGATGCGTGTTTTTCGGCTGGAAGGCGCTGCTCGTCATCGTCCTTTCGGCGGCGTCGGCGGTGGCTTCCGAAATCGTATTTTTGCTGATCATGAAAAAGCCCTTTTCCAAGATCATGAAGGAATTCGACTTTTCTTCGCTGGTCACGGGGCTTCTGCTCGCCATGTGTTTAAGCGCGCAGGTAAAGTGGTACGTGCCCGTACTTTCGGCGATCTTCGCCGTAATCGTGGTGAAGATGCTCTTCGGCGGCACGGGAAAGAACCTCGTGAACCCCGCCATTACGGGCAGGGTGTTCGCCTTTCTCTCCTTCGGCGCGATCATGTACGGCGAAAACGCTTACGCCCAGCCCTTTACGGGCGAGATCCTCACGGGGGCGACTTCCCTTACGGGGCTTTTACAGGAAGGCGCGATGCCGAACAACCTCGATCTTTTGCTCGGCAACGTGGCGGGCTGTATCGGCGAAACCTGCAAAATCGCCCTCATCGCCGGCGGGCTGTACCTCGTGATCCGCGGCATCCTCGACTGGCGCTGGCCCGTCATCTACATCGCGGTTACGGGGCTCGTGAGCGTGGCGCTCAACAGTTTCGATTTCAACTATTTTCTCCCCTCGATCTTGGGCGGCGGACTGATGCTCGGCGCGATCTTCATGGCGACCGATTACACCACCACCCCCGATACGACGTGGGGCAACGTGCTCTATTTCGTCCTGCTCGGCGCGGTTACGGCGGTGCTGCGGTATTTCGCAAAGATCGAGATCGTTTCCTTTGCGATCCTGTTGATGAATCTCCTCGTGCCGCTCATCGATAAATGCATCGTCAACCGCCCGTTCGGCTATGTGCGGGCGAAAAAAGCGAAGGAGGCGAAATGATATGAAAAAGAACAATCTTTTCAAAACCGAAGCCTTCAAATGCGTGATCGTTCTTTTTCTCATCACGGTGCTGATGTGCGGGCTGCTCGCCATATTGAACGACGTGCTGTCCGTCCCGCAGGAAGAACGGCTGAACCGCGCGGTGATGAAGGTATACGGCAAAAGCGTGGAAGCAACAGCAAAAGAGATCGATCCCGCGCGGGTGGCGGAGGACCTCGGTTCCGTGGACGAATATTACGCGTTTACCGACGAGGGCTTTTCTTACGAACTTTTCAAATCCACCGGATCGAACGGCTATAAAAACGGCACCGTTACAATGTGGATATTGATAAAATACGAAGACGGCGAGGCGGTTTCCGTGAAGAAAGCGGTGCTCGATTCCTACGAAAAGCAAACGCTGATGTCCTCTTTCGGCGAAGAGTTTTTCGATCGCTACACGAGCCTGACGAAAGACCAGCTCAAAGACGGCGTGCTTTTTAAAACGGGCAAACCCAACATCGACAACAACGCGTTTTTCGACGGTAACGACGTTCAGCACGCCGTATCCGGCGCGACGAGATCTTCCAACGCCGCGAACAACGCCGTCAACGTCGTTCTGCTCTACGTATGGGGGGATTTAAGCTGATATGAAAACCGACTTCAAGAAAATCGCCATGGACGGCGTGATTACCTCCAACCCCACTTT
Source organism: uncultured Clostridia bacterium (assembly GCA_944363555.1). Classification (GTDB taxonomy): domain Bacteria; phylum Bacillota; class Clostridia; order Christensenellales; family Borkfalkiaceae; genus UMGS775. Next base: position 6,058 of record CALVUL010000093.1, on the reverse strand, counting down.
CAAACTCGTGCTCGGCACCTGCCCCACGCTGGCGCTCACCACGCTGGCGATGAACGGCATCGGCATGGGCGCGGCGGTAACCTTCGTGCTGATCTGCTCCAACGTATTTATTTCCCTTTTGCGGAACGTTATTCCCGACAAGGTGAGAATCCCCGCGTTCGTGCTGATCATCGCCACGTTCGTTACCATCGTGCGGCTGGTGCTCGATAAATTTCTGCCGTCGATCTACGAAAGTCTGGGGCTGTATCTCCCCCTCATCGTGGTCAACTGCATCATCCTCGCGCGGGCGGAAAGTTTCGCCAGCAAAAACGGCCCCCTCGCCTCCGCGGCGGACGGGTTGTTCATGGGCATCGGCTTCACCCTTGCGCTAACGCTGATGGGTGCGTTCAGGGAGATCCTCGGCGCGGGCAGCGTGTTCGGCGTGAAATTATGGGATTTCAAAATCGAGTTCTTTGCGTCGAGCGCGGGTGCGTTCTTCACTTTCGGTCTGTTCATCGCGGTGTTCGGGTTTATTTCCTACACGCTGCACACGAAACATAAAATCAAAGCGTACCGTCTGAAAACCGCCGAAACGGCGCAGACGCAAACGGCGGAGGAGGTTTAAGTTATGGCATTTTTCACGATTATCGTTGCCGCGGTGTTCGTAAACAACTTCGTCGTGGTGCAGTTCTTGGGGATATGCCCTTTCCTCGGCGTTTCCAAAAGCACTTCCAACGCCTTCGGCATGGGCGTGGCGGTTACTTTCGTCATGACGATCACATGCCTTATCACCTATCCGATCTACACCTATCTTCTCGTTCCGCTGGAACTGGAATATCTGGAAATCATCATCTTCATCTTCGTCATCGCGGCGCTGGTGCAGATGATCGAAATGGCGTTGAAAAAATTCTCCCCCACCCTGTACAAGGCGATGGGGATCTATCTGCCGCTCATCACCACCAACTGCGCGGTGCTCGGCGTGGCGGAACTGGTCATCGACGAGGGGCAGATGATCTCTCTGCTCGGCATTTCCTCCATGAATATGGGGTTTGCCGTGCTCTACGGTTTCTTTGCGGGGCTGGGGTTCACCCTCGCCATCGTCATCATGAGCGGGCTGAGGGAAAAGATCGCGGCGCTGCCCATCAACAAGCACCTGAAAGGCTTCCCCATCGCCATGATCACCGCCTGCTTTATGGCGATGGCGTTTTACGTGTTCTCGCTCGTCGGCTAAGGAGAAAAATACATGAACTACAATTTACTTGCGGCAATCCAATGGGATAAAGTGGGCATCGTCATCGGTATCGCGGCGGCGCTGGCGCTCGTATTCGTCGCGCTGATCCTCATCGTATCGAAATTCTGCGCCGTAAAGACCGATGAAAAGGTGGCGAAGATCGCCGAACACCTCGCGGGCGCGAACTGCGGCGGCTGCGGCTATGCCGGCTGCGAAGGTTTTGCGAAAGCGCTGGCGGAAGGCAAGGCGGATCTTTCCGCGTGCGGCCCCACGCCCAACGAAAACAAAGCGGCGATCGCCGAGATCCTCGGCGTGGAATTCGCGGCGAGCGAACCCGTGTATGCGGTCGTCGCCTGCGCGGGCGGCGTGAAAAGCAAAAACAAATACAACTATATCGGCAACGCCGGCTGTCAGGCGGAGGGCATGTACCTCGGCGGCAAAAAGCAGTGCGCTTACGGCTGTATGGGCGAAGGCACATGCGAATCGCTCTGCCCCTACGCGGCGATCGCCGTGAAAGAAGGCGTGGCGATCGTGGATAAAGCGCTGTGCGAGGCGTGCGGGCTGTGCGTAAGAAACTGCCCGAAAAACATCATCCGCCTGATCCCCAAACGCGCGAAGGTCTATGTGGCGTGCTCCACCCCCTGCCGCGGCAAGGATACGATGAGCGTTTGCGAAATCGGCTGCATCGGCTGCGGGCTGTGCGCCAAAAACTGTCCGGAAAACGCCATTACGATGGTCAACAACCTGCCCGTCATCGATTATGCGAAATGCACCGGCTGCAAGACCTGCGTGGCAAAATGCCCCCGCAAAACCATTAAGGAACTTTAATATCGCGTTTTGGCAAAAGGGAGTGCGCGCGGCTTGTAAAAGCCGCGCGCACTCCCTTTTTTATGACAGTCGTTATGATTTCTCGCCGAAACGCCGTCGTTATCGACATCCGCCGGCAACTGCGTTATCCTTTTACGGAAACTGCAATATAGTGAGGAAAACATAGAAAAAAAACACGCCCCGCGGCAAAAGCCGCGGGGCGGTATCGTTTTTTATCGATATTCGATTACTTTCTCAGTTCAAGCGCGTCATAGTTGCCCGTAAGGGTGTCGATCTTCGCTTTGAGGAGTTTCGCCTCGTCATCCGACAAAGGCAGATTTACGATGGATTTCACGCCCGAAGCGCCGACCATGCAGGGCACGCCCGTGCAGATGTTGTTTCCGCCGTATTCGCCGTTGAGCATCGTGGAAACCGGCAGAATGGTATTGGTGTTGGAAACGAGCGCCTTGATGAGCGCGCACACCGAAACGGCGATGGCGTAGTAGGTAGCGCCCTTCGCCTTGATGACCATGGAACCGGCGGCGACCATCCCCTCGTAGATGCTTTCCAGTTCTTTTTCCACTTCGACGGGGTCAACCTTCATGACCTTGGTCATATAGTCCCTGATGGGCAGACCTGCGACGGTGCAAAGGCTCCAAGGAACCATGCAGGAATCGCCGTGTTCGCCCAGAACGTAACTGCCGACGTTGGAAATATCCGTGCCGCAGTATTCCGCGATCGCCTGCGAAAGCCTGTTGGTATCGAGCATGGCGCCCGTGCCGATGACCTGATTGACCGAAAGGTTGGTGCATTTTAAGGTCGCATACGTCAGAAGGTCTACGGGGTTGCTGACGATGATATAGAGCGCGTCCGGCGCGATCTTCGCCACGTTGGGCATCACGCTCTGCAAAATGCCGATGTTGATCTTTGCAAGATCCAGTCTGGACTGCCCGGGCTTTCTGCCGACGCCGAACGTTACCACAACGATATCCGATCCGGCAACGTCCTCATACTCGCCGCACCACACTTTGCAGGAAGGCACGCAGGCGGCGCACTGGCTCAGATCCAAAGCCTCGCCCTTTGCTTTTTCCTTGTTGATGTCCACAAGCAGGATCTCGGAGGCAAGCCCCTCGATCATCGCCGCGTAAGCGACGGAAGCGCCTACGTTACCGGTACCCAAAATCGAAATTTTTCTCTTTTTTTCTGTCATGATTCCATACTTCCCTATTATAAAATTATACATTTATTGTACACCAACAAAACGCTTTTTGCAAGCGTTTTCGCCCCGATTTAAAAATATTTTCCCTCCGCTTTGCGGAGGGAAAACGCCGATGCCGTTTTGCCGTGAACATTTGCTTTTTTCCCACGTTTTCAGGTTTTCGCCGCGGGCACGAGCCACGCCGCCGGCAAAACCTTCGCCAAAAAACGGTAAAATTTATAAAACAGTTTGTTCGTATAGATGAACCTGCCCTTCTTCGCCGCGCGGAGCGTGCCCGCCGCCACTTTGCGCACGTCGCAGTACGGCAGTTTTTCAAACGTTTTGCTCTTCACGCCTCCCGCAGCGATGAATTCCGTATCCATCGGCCCCGGGCAGACGACGGTTACGCCGATCTTTCTTCCTTTCAGTTCGTAACGCAGCGCGCGGGCGTAAGAAGTTACATACGCTTTCGTGGCGCTGTACACCGCCATATAGGCGTTGGGGACGAAGGACGCGATGGAGGAAACGAACACGGCGCGGCTGCCCGCCCGCATATACGGCAGCGCGATCGCCGTTACCGCGCTGACGGCTTTCACGTTGACGTCCACGCAGTTGATCTGCTTTTCCACGGGCAGTTTTTCCGCGGCGCCCCAATAGCCCAGCCCCGCGTTGTTGACGAGCAGCGCGATCTCCGGCTTTTCCCGCGCGAGCAGTTCCGCGAGGGCGGCGTAACTTTCGTCCTTTGCCAGATCGAGGGAGATCGCCCGAACCTTTGCCCCGCCGAGCCTTTGCGCGTATTCTTCGATTTTTTCCGTTCTGCGGGCGATCAGCCAATATTCCTCTATCTCGGGGAAATATCTGCCGCATTGCAGGGCGATCTCCCGCCCCAATCCGCCGGACGCGCCGGTGATGAGCGCCGTTTTCATATCAGCTTAAGCCTTCCTCCGCCTGTTTGTAACTCATATCGTTCAGATTTTTGAGTTCGTAGAATTTGCCTTTCTTTTCCATGAGTTCTTCATAGGTGCCCATCTCCACGCATCTGCCCGCGTCCATCACGACGATTCTGTCGGCGTCGCGTATCGTGGACAGGCGGTGCGCCACGATAAAGGTCGTTCTGCCCTTGATCATGCCGGAGATCGCCTTCTGCACATGGTATTCCGAAATGTTGTCGAGCGCGCTCGTCGCCTCGTCCAAAATGAGGATCTTGGGATCGCGGATGAGGGCGCGCGCGATGGTGATGCGCTGTTTCTGACCGCCGCTCAGTTTGCCGCCGTGCTCGCCGATAAAGGTATCCAGCCCGTTGGGCAGGTCCTTGACGAACTCGTTGAGGTTCGCCATTTCCGCGACTTCGCGGATCTTTTCCTCCCCGATATTTTCCATGCCGTAGGTAATGTTTTCCCGTATGGTGCCGGAAAAGAGAATGCTGTTTTGCGGCACGACGGAAATGCAGTGCCTGTAATCGGTAAGGGAAATTTCCGTAATATCCTTGTCGTCGATATAAAGATGCCCTTCCGTGGGGCGCAGAAAGCCGATGATCATGTTCATGATCGTGGATTTCCCGCTGCCCGACGCGCCGACGACGGCGATGCATTCCCCTGCCTTCACGTCGAGATCGAGATCGTCCACGACGTACTGCGTGCCGTTGGGATAGCGGTAGAAAACGTGATCGAACTTCACATTGCCGACGATGGAATCGACGCGCGCCTTGCCGCGGTCGTCCTCCACGTCCTTGGACATCATGATCTCCGAAATGGAGTTGACCGCTTCAAAGCCCGTGGAGAAAGTGGGCAGCACGTTGATGATGGTCTGCACGGAATTGTTGATGGACGAGAACAGCGACTGATACAGCACCACGTCCCCCGGGGCGATCATGCCGTTGAGCGCGAGGATCGCGCAGAAGATCAGGCACGCGCCGCTCATGATGTTGGCGATGACCCACGAAGCCGAACCGAAATAGGCGTTGCTCTTATCCACGTCCAGCCCGCGGGTGGTGAGATAGCGGATGTTCTTTTCGAACTGCGCGATCTCTTCGTCCTCCAGCCCGTGCGCCTTGGTTACCGTGAGCATTTCCAGCATGTTGCTGAGTTTTGCCGACACCGATTCGTTTTCCACGCGGTACATGTGGTTCTTGCGGCGCAGCACCTTGCGGAAGCCCTGCGCGATGAAGATGTTCGCGGGGATGATCACCAGAAAGAACAGCGTTACGATACCGCTGTTATAGACGGCGATGCCGATGGAAACGACGGCGCTGATGATGCTGGGGATCAATATCTTGATGATATTGGTGTTCAGCCCCTCTACGCTTTCGATGTCTTTGAGAAATTTACTCTGGATCTTACCCGTTTCGATTTCTTTATGATATGTAATGGAAAGATGCTGCAGTTTTCTGACGACCGCCGCGCGCAGCCCCGCGCCGGTGCTGCGGAGCATCTTGTCCGTGATGCGCGAATAGATGACGTGCGTTGGGATATTCTGCAACAGAATGACCGCCAGCACGATGGAGTTGATGAGGATCGTATGAACGGCTTCTTCCTGCGCGAGCCCGCCGGTAACCGCGTTGATGATGTTCGCGGTGATGATCGGCATGATCCAGACGGGCGAATTTTTCAGGATATACATCAAAAGGCTCAGCGTGAACCCGCCCGCGTTGTTTTTCAGCAGCCGTTTATAAAAACGCCTGCCGACGCCCGACGCCTTTTTTCTGCCTTCCGGTTTAGGTTTCGGCTTTTCCTCTTCGTCAAAAAGATATTCAAAATCCGGAATGACGTTGTCGCTCCGCTTGTATCTTTTCGTCTTCTCCGCACTCTTTTCCATATTCTCCACGCTCCGACGGAATAGGAAAG
>CALVUL010000092.1 GCA_944363555.1 uncultured Clostridia bacterium | reverse complement strand
ACCCCTTTCATAAGCCGTAACATTTCAATTCTTCTGCAAATCTTTGCAAATTTCTTTTTGGCTTTTTCCGAAATTTCCATATAAATCCCGTTTTTGCATACACTTTTTACGTGTATTTTATCACACGCAAAACGTGTAAGTCAATCGTTTCCGTGCGATTTTATTATATACTTTTGCAAAAGGGTGCGTTTATGACGAATTTTGGAAAAAATTTAAAAGACACGCTCGCCCAGTTGGGGCTTTCGCAGCAAAAACTTGCAGACGCCCTGCGCGTATCGCAGCAAACGGTAAGCCGCTGGGTAAACGGCGTCAACGAACCCGATTTCGATACGTTTCTGCGCATCTGCGAATTTCTGGATGAAACGCCCGAATCCCTGTTAGGCGAACGGATAAAAGAAGATAAAAAATAAAAAAAGCCAAAATAAACGGCGGCGCGTCGCTTCGACGCGCCGCCGTTTATCGATCAAAAAGAAAGCGCCCTGCGGAACCGCAGGGCGCTTGTTGCTGCCGTTATCGGGCGAGTGCGTTTTTACGCATCCAGCCTCTTTTTGAGGGCGGCGAGTTCGTCTTTGAGTTCCTGCGGCACTCTCGTGAGTTCGCCGTAGAATTTCTCGATGCCTTCCGCCTCTTCCTTCCACGTTTCTTTATCGATTTCCAACAGACCCTTCACGGTATCCGTCGTTATGTCGTCAAGACCTTCGATGTTGATGTCTTCCGCCTTCGGAACGTAGCCGATGGGCGTTTCCACCGCGTCCACCTTGTCTTCGCAGCGGGCGAGGATCCAATCGAGCACGCGCATGTTGTCGCCGAAGCCCGGCCAGATGAAGTGCCCTTCGTCATCCGTTCTGAACCAGTTGACGTTGAAGATTTTCGGCGGGTTCTTGATCTTTTTGCCCATTTCGATCCAATGCGCGAAATAATCGCCCATGTTGTAACCGACGAAGGGGCGCATCGCCATCGGATCCCTTCTCACCACGCCGACGGCGCCGGTCGCCGCGGCAGTCGTTTCGCTCGCCATGGAAGAACCGACGAACACGCCGTTGTTCCAAGACGTGGACTGATAGACCAGCGGCGCGGTCTTCGCCCTTCTGCCGCCGAACACGATGGCGGACAGGGGCACGCCGTCCGGATTTTCAAATTCCTTGGACAGGCACGGGCAGTTGACGGCAGGCGCGGTGAAACGGCTGTTGGGGTGCGCGCCTTTGACGGGCTTGCCGTCGGCGTCCTTCGTATCGCCGTTCCACGGATTTCCCTTCCAGTCTACGCCGTTCTTCGGGGGATTCTTGTCGAGACCTTCCCACCACACCGTACCGGTATCCGCATTGTACGCCACGTTGGTGAAGATGGTGTTCTTCTGCGTGGTGTGCAGGGCGTTGGGGTTGGATTTTTCGTTGGTTCCGGGCGCGACGCCGAAGAACCCGTTTTCCGGATTGACGGCGTACAGTCTGCCGTCCTCGCCCACTCTGATCCACGCGATGTCGTCGCCAACGCACCAGACTTTATAGCCCTTCTTTCTGTACACTTCGGGCGGGATGAGCATGGCGAGGTTGGTCTTGCCGCAGGCGGAGGGGAACGCCGCCGCGATGTACTTCGTTTCGCCGTTCGGATACTGCACGCCCAAAATGAGCATGTGCTCCGCCATCCAGCCTTCTTTTTTGCCGAGATAGGAGGCGATGCGCAGCGCGAAACACTTTTTGCCGAGCAGCACGTTGCCGCCGTAGTTGGAGTTGATGGAAATGATGGTATCGTCCTCGGGGAAGTGGCAGATGTAACGCTTTTCTTCCGAAAGTTCCGCATAGGAATGCAGACCTTTGACGAAGTCGCCGTCGCCGAGCACGTCGAGCACCTTCTGCCCCACTCTCGTCATGATCGCCATGTTGAGCACGACGTAGATGGAGTCGGTAAGTTCGATGCCGATCTTCGAGAACTTCGAGCCGACCGCGCCCATCGAATAGGGAATGACGTAAAGGGTTCTGCCCTTCATGCATCCTTTGAAAAGTTTTTTGAGCATATCGTACGCTTCGCCCGATTCCATCCAGTTGTTGATGGGCGAAGAATCGTCCTTATTCTTGGAGCAGATATAGGTTCTGCCTTCCACGCGCGCCACGTCGTTCTGCGTGGTGCGGTGCAGATAGCAGCCGGGGAGTTTTTCCTGATTGAGTTTGATCAGGATGCCTTCCTCGACGGCCTGTTTTCTGAACGCTTCGAGCTGTTCTTCGCTGCCGTCCACCCAAACGACTTCCTTGGGGTCGCACAAAGCCTTGGTTTCTTCGATAAACGCCAATACTTTTTTGTTGCTTGTCATCTTTGTATACTCCTATATAAATATTTTACGTTTTTATGCCGGCGGCGGGGCGAAACCGCCCGACGCGGCGCCGCGCAAAAACGACGGCGTAATTTCCCCATCGTTTCTCACGCTACATTATAACACGGAAAAAATCAAATGTAAAGTGTTTTTGTTTCGTTTTTTTGTTGACAAAACGCCCTCCCGTATGATACACTGTTTCCATTAAAATCATGAGGGCGGAGAGTTTGGAAGAAGACCGAAGTAGCGGCGCGCGCGCCGTTATCGATCGATATAACGACATCTCGAAGGCACGGCTCGTTCCTTGCGGAACGGGCGGTGTCTTTTTGCCTTTCAATTTATTTTACGGAGCGTGAATAAAGAACCAACATGGCAGGCGCAATTATTTTACAGATCGTACTGATTTTTCTCAACGCGGTATTCGCCAGCGCGGAGATCGCCGTGATCTCCACCAACGAGACCAAACTGCACAAACTGGCGGAAAAAGGCGACAAACGCGCGAAACGGCTGACCAAACTGACGAGCCAGCCTTCCCGCTTCCTTTCCACCATTCAGGTGGCGATCACCCTCGCGGGGTTGCTGGGCAGCGCGTTCGCGGCGGAAAACTTCGCCGACCCCCTCGCCGCGGCCATCGCAAACACCGGCGTGCCGATTTCCGCAGGCGTACTGAAAACGCTGTGCATGATCCTCATCACCTTCGTCCTTTCCTATTTCAACATCGTGTTCGGCGAACTCATCCCCAAGCGCATCGCCATGCGCCGCGCGGAGAAGATGGCGCTGGGCATGTCCGGCATGCTGCGTTTCGTTTCCGTCCTCTTCGCGCCGCTCGTTTGGCTGCTCACCGTTTCGGTCAACGGCGTTCTGCGGCTTTTCGGCATCAAGCCGGAGGCGGAAGAAGAACCGGTTACGGAAGAAGAGATCCTGCTCATGGCGGAGGCGGGCAGCGAAACGGGCGCCATCGGCGCCAAGGAAAACGAACTGATCCGCAACGTGTTCGAATTTAACGACAGCACCGCCGGCGAGGCGTGCACCCACAGGAAGGACGCCGTCGTGCTCTCTTTGCAGGAAAGCGACGAACAGTGGCTGGAACGCATCCGTTCCAGCCGGCATACATATTACCCCGTGTGCGGCAAGAACGCCGACGACGTGCGCGGCGTGCTCAACACGAAGATCTATTTCCGGCTGGAGGACAAATCCCGCAAGAACGTGATGCGCCGCGCCGTGAAAAACGCGATGTTCGCGGCGGAGAGCATGCCCGCCGACAAACTGTTCCAGAAAATGAAATCCGCCCGCGAATATTTCGCCGTGGTGGTGGACGAATACGGCGGCATGAGCGGCATCATCACCCTGCACGATCTGATGGAACTGCTCGTGGGCGATCTGGAAGAAACCGGCGAGGAAAGGGACTACTACATCGAAAAGACCGGCGAAAACCAATGGGAGATCGGCGGGCTCGCCCCCCTCGACGAAACGGAGCGCGCCCTCGGCATCGAATTGCAGGGCGACGCCGCCGACGGCTGCGAAACCTTCGGCGGGTACGTCATCGCCGAATCGGGGAACGTGCCGGAGGACGGCAGCGCGATGCGCGTGGAAACGCCGCAGCTGATCATCGACGTGCTTTCCGTAAAAGACCACCGCATCGAAAAGATGCGCGTGCAGGTAAAAACACTCTCCGAAACCGAGGAAAAATAACCGCGCCGTTTGCGCGCAAAACGAAACCGCCCGCGGGCAGAACACGCCCGCGGGCGGTTTCCCCTTTAAACGACGGTTTTCGGGGGTTTTTCCGCAAATTCGACGGCGGCTGTCATATATCCTTTTTTCCGGCATATACTGAAATAAACCAAAATCCAAACGGCGCGGCTGAGAGAACTTTATGGATTACATCAAAAAATTCATCGTGTTGAAGGAGATCGCGCGCGGCTTTTCGGCAACCGGACGGGCGGCGGGCGGCTTGGTGCGCGCGGAAGAAAGCGGCGGGGAAACCGAGGCGCAGCTGTCGCTCGTCAACTTCGCAAGGGTTGCGCGCGGCGCGTTTTACGCGGTTTTTTCCTTCGCGGGCGGCGAAAAATTCCTCTTTTCCCTCGGTCCGAACCCCTATTCGCGCAGCCTCCGCATGCCGGCGGGCTGCCGCGGCGGGCTGGCGTGCCTCGTCGTCCGTGCGGGCGAGGGGGAACGCCCCCTGCCCGTGGCGTTCGGCGCGACGGACGCGACCTTCGCCGTAAACGATTTGCTGGAGTATGCCGATGAAAACATTGCCGAACCGCCGGCGGCTGCGGAAACGAAAACTGCTCCGGCGGCGGAAAAAGAACAGGAATACGACGACCTCGCCGTAGCGACGGAAAATTACTATCTGCGCGAGGACGCGGACATAAGCGCGCTCGCCATCAAAGGAGAAAGCGATGAAAAAGACATATCTCGGCCGCCTGTCGATGCTGACGCTGGCGGCGAAACGGAAACGGACGGAAAAAAAGAAACGCCGCCGGCTGGCGATGATGCGGCGGGTCCTGCTTTCGGCAAAAGCTGCGAAAGCGGATACTATCTGAAAGTCAAAGAGGAACTCGACGGGATCTTCGCAAAATATCCCGAAGAGGACTGCCTGAAAGCGACGGTGCCCGAAAGCCGCTGGGTGAAGATCGATTACGGCGGCGGATACTACCTTGTGGGGGTCGCGGAAGAAAAGGGAAAGCCGAAATACATCTGTTACGGCCTGCCGGCGAAATACGCCCCCGCCCCGCCCAAGGAACTTGCGGGGCGCTGCGCCTTTATCCCCCTTTCGGTCTTTGAAATGAAGGGCGACGGGTTCTGGATGCTCTTTCAGGACGCCGAAACGGGAGAATGCCTGCGTTTCGGCGAAGAAAAGGCAACCTGATCTTTCCTGCAACACGCAAAAAATACGGTCTTTTCCTACATAACATTTACGGGGCGCGGCTTCTGCCGCGCCCCGTAAATGTTATCTGCCTAAAAAATCCCGCCGGTGCAAAACTTCGCTTGCCGCAAAGACGTTGATTTCCCGCTGAATGAGCTGCGGCACGGCGATCACTCCCAAAAAAACGGCGAACGCCGACCTGCCGCGCTT